>CAYXMY010000056.1:0-18647 GCA_964466155.1 uncultured Caenibius sp.
CCCAGGCCAATGCCATGTTCGCCCGTGCAGGTGCCCCCATGGGCCAGAGCGAGTTCGACGATGCGTTCCGACAATGCCTTGGCCCGCGCCACTTCATCGGCCGAATCGGGATCGAACACCATCACGACATGGAAATTGCCATCGCCGACATGTCCCACGATCGGGCCGATAATGCCGCTGGCATCGACCGCCGCGCGGGTTTCCGTAATGCAATCGCACAGGCTGGAAATCGGCACACAGACATCGGTCGAAATCGCCGTGCTGCCGGGTTTGAGCGCCAGATCAGCATAATAGGCCTTGTGCCGCGCATCCCACAGCGCGCTGCGCTCTTCGGTGTTGGTTGTCCAGCGGAACGCGCCGCCGCCGTGTTCACCGGCGATTTCACCGAACAGGGTCGATTGCTCCGCCACCCCGGCAGGCGTGCCGTGGAATTCGAGGAACAGCGTGGGACATTCGGCCAGATCCGTCTTCGAATAGCGGTTAACCGCGCGAATCTGCAATTCGTCCACCAGTTCGATCCGCGCGACGGGAATGCCCATCTGGATCGTCTGGATCACCGTATCCACCGCCCCGCGCAACGTATCGAATTCGCACACGCCCGATGAAATCGCCTCGGGCTGGCCATAGAGCCGCAGGGTGATCTCGGTAATGATCCCCAGCGTCCCTTCCGAACCGACGAACAGCCCGGTAAGATCGTAGCCCGCCGCCGATTTGCGGGCGCGCCCGCCCGTCCGGATCACGCGGCCATCGGGCAGGACGACGGTGAGCCCGAGCACATTCTGCCGCATCGTCCCGTACCGCACCGCATTGGTGCCCGATGCGCGCGTGGCCGCCATGCCGCCCAAAGTGGCATCCGCCCCCGGATCGATGGGAAAGAACAGCCCGGTGTGGCGCAGTTCCTCGTTCAATTGCTTGCGCGTCACGCCCGCTTCGACCGTGCAATCGAGATCGGCCCCGCTTACCCGCAGGAGCCGGCTCATCTGCGACAGATCGATGCACAGGCCCCCGCGCGCGGCGAGGAAATTGCCTTCGAGCGAAGTACCCACCCCAAACGGGACGATGGGGATGCCATGCGCCGCGCAATGCCGCACCGCCGCAGCCACTTCCTCGGTCGAATGGGGGAAGATCACCGCATCGGGCAGCATGGCGGGAAAGAAGGTTTCCGCCCGGCCGTGATGCTCGCGCACGGCAGCCGCGGTGCTGAAACGGTCTCCGAACAGGCTGCGCAGCGCATCGTAGGCTGCGGGATCGGAAGTGCCGGTGGGTACATTCATAGCCTGTTCTCCGCGCCGCCCGTCCTTCGCGCCGCCTGTCTTCTGTGCCGGTTGCGCTTGCCCTATGCCGCGCGGCAGGCCGCTGGTGCGGGCGGCGGGACTCGAACCCGCACGTCCAAAGGACAGGGGATTTTAAGTCCCCGGCGTCTACCATTCCGCCACGCCCGCACCGCTTTGCCTTGCAGCAATGCCCGGCTAGCCCGCCGCGCGCAACGCCGCAACGCCTAAAGGGAGGCAGGAAGGGAAACGGGGGATCGCCCGACTGCGGACTTTCCCGCTGCACGGCCCGGACGACGATATCCCGCAAATGCGCCGGACGCAGGCCATCCTCCCCATTCGGGGCCAGCCTACGGCAGATCGCAAGTCCGGACACAGCCTGCCAGCCGGGCATCGGCAGCCCGCCAGACAGCTATGCCCTGAAACTCAGCGGGTGTTGAGACGTTCGCGAATTTCCTTGCCCGCCTTGAAATAAGGCACGCGCTTGGCCGGAACGTCGACCGCAGTGCCCGTGCGGGGATTGCGCCCCTTGCGTGCTTCGCGATCGCGCGTCGAAAACGCACCGAAACCGCGCAATTCCACCCGGCCGCCATCGGCCAGACGCTGTGCGATCTCATCGAAGAAGACATGGACCACCTGTTCCACCTCTTCCAACCTCAGCTCAGGATTTTGCTGAGCGAGGGATTCCACCAATTCAGACCTGATCATCGCAATCCTCCACGACTGCGTAACCGGGCCAGGGAGCTATTCCTGGCGCTTTGCTCCCCACCCGTGATTTTCTGCGGGCCGCGACCCAGCGACCGCCCCGAACACTGCCAGAGGAAACGGTTCGGCGCAATTGCCCCCACGGAAATATTTTTGGCCGCGAACGACCGGTTTCCGGGGAAAGAACGGCGCTTCACAGCAGCCCACTTTCGTCTAGTTTGCCCGCATAGAAAACTGGCAGGTGAGGTAAGCGCGAAATGACGAGCCGCTACGCGCAAGGCGGGGATGCTCTGGGAACATTCCTCGGCCATCCCAAGGGCCTCTTCATGCTGTTCTTCGCGGAAATGTGGGAACGCTTTTCCTATTACGGCATGCGCGCGCTGCTGATTTTCTACCTGACCCAGCACTGGCTGTTTTCCGATAGCCAAAGCGGGGTCATCTATGGGGCCTATACCGCGCTGGTCTATATCACCCCGGTGCTCGGCGGCTATCTGGCGGATCGCTATCTCGGGCAGCGCAAGGCGGTGCTGTTCGGGGCCGCCCTGCTGACCTGCGGCCATTTCCTGATGGGGGTCGAAGGCGATGGCGGGCAGAACAGCACCGCGCTCAACGTGTTCTGGCTCGCCCTGTCCTTCATCATCGTCGGCTCAGGCTTTCTCAAGGCCAACATCTCCGTCATGGTCGGCCAGCTTTACGAACTGACCGACAAGCGGCGCGACGGGGCTTATACGATCTTCTACATGGGCATCAATCTGGGGGCGATGCTCGGCGCATTGCTGTGCGGCTACATCGGGCAGAAATACAGCTGGTCGTTCGGTTTCGGGCTGGCGGGCGTGGGCATGCTGCTGGGGCTGATCGTGTTCATCGTCGGCAAACCGCTGCTGCTGGGCCGGGGGGAACCGCCCAATCCCGCCCTGCTGAGCGAACGCCGCGCGGGCATTTCGGTCGAATGGCTGATCTATGGCGCCAGCTTCGCATCGGTGGCGGCGATCTGGTTGATGATCCAGTATCAGGATCTGGTCGGCTGGTTGCTGGCGCTTTCGGGCGCGGCACTGATCGGCTACGTGCTGTTCATCGCGATCACCAGACTGGGCAGGGAAGAACGGGACCGGATCTTCGCCGCCACATATCTGATGATCGGCTCGATCCTGTTCTGGGCATTGTTCGAACAGGCCGGTTCCAGCCTCAATCTCTATACCGACCGTTTCGTCGACCGGGCCGGGATTCCGGCGAGCATGTTCCAGTCGATCAATTCGATCTACATCGTCACGCTCGGGCCGGTCTTCGCCGCGCTGTGGACATGGCTCGCCAAGCATGGCCGCGAACCCTCCACCGCCGCCAAGTTCGGTCTCGGCACGATCCAGCTCGGCGCAGGTTTCCTCGTGCTGGTGGCAGGGGCCACGATGGGCGGCGAAGGGGCCAAGACGGCGGTCCTGTTCATTTTCCTGATCTACCTGCTCCACACCACGGGCGAACTGTGCCTTTCCCCCGTGGGCCTTTCCGCCATGAACCGCCTGTCGCCGGTGCAGATGACTTCGCTGATTATGGGGGCATGGTTCTTCGCTTCGGCTGCGGGCAACTTCGCCTCGGGCCTGATTGCCGCCGCCACCGGTTCCGAACGGGCGAGCGGCGAAGGCGCGGCGCAGCAGGTGGTGCTGGATGTCTATAGCCAGGTCGGCTGGATCGCGGTGGCGGCAGGCGTGGGCATGCTGGCGATCGCCCCGCTGGTCACGCGGCTGATGCATCTGGGCACGCTGGGGGCCGATGAGACCGGCGATGGGCTGCTTGGCGGTAAAGAAGCGGGGGAAGCCGAAGCGGCCGGAATACACCCGGCAACCCGCCTGTAACCCGATCAGGCCCGCGCTTCTTCCACCCCGGCGCTGTTGTGGCGCAAGGCCTTGAGCACGGTATCGACGATCTGCGGCGCGTTGAGGCCCGCTTCGTCATACTGCCGTTCAGGGGTATCGTGATCCTGAAACACATCGGGCAGGCGCATGGTGCGGATCTTCAGCCCGTGATCGGTCAGCCCTTCGTCGCTGGCCAGTGTCAGCACATGCGCGCCCAGCCCGCCGATGCTGCCTTCCTCCACCGTCACCACCATTTCGTGCGTGGTCATCAACCGGCGGATCAGTTCGGAATCGAGCGGCTTGGCAAAGCGCAGATCGGCCACCGTGGTCGATAGCCCCCTGGCCTCAAGCTGTTCCGCCGCCTTGAGGCTTTCGGCCAGCCGGGTGCCGAGCGAAAGCAGCGCGATCTTGTTGCCTTCGCGCACGATCCGGCCCTTGCCGATGGGCAGCCGCTGCGGGCTTTCGGGCAGCGGCACGCCGGTCCCGCCCCCCCGCGGATAGCGGAAGGCAATCGGCCCATCGTCATATTCCGCGGCGGTATAGGTCATATGGACCAGTTCCGCCTCGTCCGCCGGGGCCATCACCACCATGTTGGGCAGGGTCGCAAGATAAGTGATGTCGAAGCTGCCCGCATGGGTCGCGCCATCCGCGCCCACCAAGCCTGCCCGGTCAATCGCGAAACGCACCGGCAGATTCTGGATGCAGACATCGTGCACAACCTGATCGAACGCGCGCTGCAGGAACGTGGAATAGATCGCCGCGAACGGGCGCAGGCCCTGCGCGGCCAGCCCTGCGGCGAAGGTCACCGCGTGCTGTTCGGCAATCCCGACATCGAAGGCCCGATCGGGGTGTGCCTGGGTGAACTTGTCCACCCCGGTGCCGGACGGCATGGCCGCGGTGATCGCGCAGATACGCGGATCGCTGTCCGCCAGCCGGGCGAGCGTTTCACCGAATACGTTCTGATAGGCCGGCGGGCCGCCTGCGCCCTTTTTCTGTTCGCCGGTGATGACATCGAACTTCTGTACGCCGTGATACTTGTCGTCCGCCGCTTCGGCCGGGGCGTAGCCCTTGCCCTTCTGCGTCACCACATGGACGAGGATCGGCCCCTGCGCCGCATCCCGCACGTTCTGCAGGACCGGAATCAGCGCATCGAGATCGTGCCCGTCAATCGGACCGACGTAGTAGAACCCCAGTTCCTCGAACAGGGTGCCCCCCATTGCCATGCCGCGGGCGAATTCGTCCGTCTTGCGCGCGGCTTCGTGCAGGGGGCGGGGCAGGCGGCGGGCGAAGCGCTTCGCCAGTTCGCGCAGGCCGAGGAAACGCCCGCTGGAAACCAGCCGCGCGAGATAGGCCGACAAGCCGCCGACAGGCGGGGCAATCGACATATCGTTGTCGTTGAGGATCACCACCAGCCGGTCGCCCGCCGCTTCGGCGTTGTTCATCGCCTCGTAGGCCATGCCCGCGCTCATCGCGCCATCGCCGATCACGGCAATCGCCTTGCCCGGCTGGCCCGAAAGCTGGTTGGCCACGGCAAAACCGATGGCGGCGGAAATCGAAGTCGACGAATGCGCGGTTCCGAACGGATCGTATTCGCTTTCGCTGCGCTTGGTGAAGCCGGACAGGCCACCGCCCTGGCGAATCGTGCGGATACGGTCGCGCCGCCCGGTAATGATCTTGTGCGGATAAGCCTGATGGCCGACATCCCACACCAGCCGGTCTTCCGGCGTGTTGAAGACGTAATGCAGCGCAACCGTCAGTTCGACGACGCCCAGGCCAGACCCCAGATGGCCGCCCGTCTGGCCGACAGCGGCGATCATTTCATGGCGCAATTCTTCCGCGAGTTGCCGCAACTGCGAGGGATCGAGCCGCCGCAAATCGGCAGGCACATGGACTTGATCGAGCAGGGGAGTTGCCGGATTGTCGGTCATCGGCAGGCGCTTACACGGCAAAAACCCGCCTGTCGATGAACAGCGGGCAAAGGCGCGTCAGCCCGCGCAAGCATTGCACAGACCCCGCAGTTCGACGACCGGGCGCACATGGGCGAATCCGGCGCGCTGGCCCGCATCGCGCAAGGCCCCGGTGAGACCGTCGTCATCGACATGGATCGCTTGCCCGCACTGGTCGCAGATCAGGAAAATGCAATCGTGCCGGCACCCCGGATGGACATTGGCCAGATAAGCGTTGGCGCTTTCGATCCGGTTGGCGAGATTGGTGCGCACGAACAGATCGAGGATGCGATAAACGCTGTTTGCCGCCACCCGCTTACCCCGGCTGGCGGACAGTCCTTCAGCGATATCGTAAGCGGAAACCGGCCGTTCACCTTCCGCCAGCGCGCGAAACACATCAGCGCGCATATCGGTCCATTGTTCACCCGCACCGATCAGCGCCGTGCGGGCGGCATCGATCAACCGGTCGCCGGAAACTTCGCGATGATGGTGATGGCCTAACATGCGCTTATACATAGGCGCGGCAATCGGCGGGGGCAATCAGCCGGGCGCAAAAGGCACGGTAAAGGCATGGAACCGCAACGCATCCGCCCCACCAGAGCGGGCGGGGACACAGCGCGTCAGAACGGGGCAGCCTGCCCCACGCCGACGAGATGCATCACCACGAGCACGGCGCCCAGCGCGAAGCCGAAGCCGAAATTGCGGTAGAGGTCTTTCTTTATCCCGAACATCGCTTCAGTCCGCTGTTCACATGGCAGGAAGCCGCACCGGGTACGCCGGTGCGGCTGTCTTTTTGCTGAACCGTTTGGGGGAGCGGCCAAGGCCGCGCCCGGCCCGTGCTTAATGGCGGAAGTGGCGCATCCCGGTGAAGACCATGGCAAGGCCCGCTTCGTCGGCGGCCTTGATTACTTCTTCGTCGCGGATCGAACCGCCCGGCTGGATCACCGCCGTCGCCCCGGCCTCCACCGCGGCAAGCAGGCCATCGGCGAAGGGGAAGAACGCATCGGATGCCACCGCACTGCCCACGGTGCGCGGCTGCGCCCAGCCATATTGCTCCGCCGCCTCGCGCGCCTTGATCGCAGCGATGCGCGCGCTGTCGCGGCGGTTCATCTGGCCCGCCCCAATACCGGCGGTCGCGCCATCCTTGGCATATACGATGGCGTTGGATTTCACATGCTTGGCAACTGTCCAGGCGAACAGGCAGTCATTCAATTCCTGCGCGGTCGGCGTGCGCTGCGTCACCACCTTGAGCATATCGGGCGTGATGAAGCCGTTGTCGCGATCCTGCACCAGGAGGCCGCCCGCAATCACCACCTGGCTCATCCCAGGGCGGCGCGGATCGGGCAGGCCATCGGTAATCATCAGGCGCAGGTTCTTCTTGCGGGCGAAAGCGGCGCGCGCCGCATCGTCCGCCCCCGGTGCGACGACGACTTCGGTGAAGATTTCACAGATCGCTTCGGCCGTCGGACCATCGAGCGGGACATTCGTGGCCACGATGCCCCCGAATGCCGAAACCGAATCGCATGCCAGCGCATCGCGCCACGCATCGAGCAGCGTGCCCCGCTGGGCCACGCCGCAGGGATTGGCATGCTTGACGATCACCACCGCCGGATCGCCACCGCCGAATTCCGCCGCCAGTTCCAGCGCCGCCGCCGCATCGTTGTAATTGTTGTAGGACAGTTCCTTGCCCTGAATCTGTTCGGCCTGCGCGATCCCGGTGCCATGGAGGGTTTCCGGCACGTAAAGCGCGGCTTCCTGATGCGGGTTTTCGCCATAGCGCAGCGTGCTGACCAGACGGCTCGCCATCGTGCGGCGGGCGGGAAACTTTTCCCCCTGATCGACGCGGGCGAACCATTGGCTGATCACCGAATCGTAAGCTGCCGTCGCGGCGAACGCCTTGGCCGCCATCTGCTTGCGGAAATCGAGCGTGGTCGCCCCGTTCTGCGCTTCGAGCTGGGCGAGCAGCGTGCCGTAATCCGCCGGATCGGTGACGATGGCGACGAAAGCGTGATTCTTCGCCGCCGAACGCACCATCGACGGGCCACCAATATCGATATTCTCGATCACTTCGTCACGCCCCGCGCCCTTGGCCACGGTTTGCTGGAAAGGATAGAGATTGACGACCACCAGATCGATCGCGCCGATGCCATGATCGGCCATCGCCTGCGCATGTTCCGGATTGTCGCGCACGGCGAGCAGGCCGCCATGGACCATGGGGTGCAGCGTCTTGACCCGGCCATCCATCATTTCGGGAAAACCGGTGAGGTCCGACACGTCCTTCACATCGAGCCCCGCATCGCGCAGCGCCTTGGCCGTGCCACCGGTGGAAACCAGTTCCACACCCAGCCGCGCCAAGCCTTGCCCCAGGTCAATCAAGCCGCTCTTGTCGGACACCGAAAGCAGTGCCCGCTTGATCGTGATTTCCGCCATCGCGGTATTACCCCATTTTCTTGAGCAGCCACGAGAAACTCCCGCCGCCGCGTGATACCATTCCGGATATGACCAGTTGCTGGATCGGCTGCGGCCTGCCGCTGCCGTCCGACCAAAGGCTTTCCTCAAGTGAAAGTTCGACGCCGTCTACGCCCACCACGGCGAATTGCCAATAGCTCCCATCGGGCAAGGCAAGCCCTGCCCCGGTGCGGTTTTCCGCCAGCCCCACTTCCACGCCCGGGCCGATGTGGAACCGGATCGCAAAGCCGATCTTGCCGCGCTTGCCCTTGCGCGCTTCGGGCACCAGCACGTCTTCGCCGCGCAGTTCGCTGCCATCGTCGCGCAGGATCAGGATGCGGCGATGGACAAGGCCGTAACGCCCGGCATAGCCATCGTGGCTGGCTTCGATGCGGGTGGCCCCGCTGCCTTCCAGTTCGAGCGTGCGGCGATCCACTTCAACCTCGCCGACCCCGCCACCGAGCTTGCCGTTGATGAGGACGGCGGTCGAATTCGAATCGTCGAGCACCAGTGTGGAGTGCGCCGCCGTGGCGCGCAGGCCCTGTTCGATGCGCACGGGGATTTGTCCGCCTGCGAAAGCCGCGCCGCCGCAATTGACCACCAGCCGCTGCGGCCCATAGGAAAATTCGAACGCCAGTGTGGACGCGCAACCGGCCCGTGCATGGCGCGCCAGCGGCGGCGGCGCCGTATCGAATTGCAGCAGCGCCTTGCCCGCTGCCACGCGCTGATAGCCCCATTGGCGCACTTCGCGTAACGGACGGGTGCGCACGCCGCTGGCCTCGATCAGCGCGGCGATCTGGTCCGGCCACACGGCCCCCGATCCCTGCCAATTGCCCAGCGCGCCATCGCCATGCACCAGCGCCAGCAGCGGCGGCACCAGCATCGCCAGCATGGCGCCGACGGCCTCCGGCGGATCGCGGCGGATCGCACGATAGCAGGCGCTCAATTGGATCAGCAGGCCAATCGCCTCCATCTGGTCCAACGGGCTGCGCGACAGGACACCGCCATCGTCGCCCACCAGATCGCCCAGCGCATGGATCAGCCCCGCTTCCCCATAGAGGCGGCGCGGCCCCCCATCGGGCAACAACAGGCCCGCCGCGGTAATCGCGGCCCAGCCCGCCACTTCGGCCAGACGGTCTTCCGCCTTGCCGACATTGCGATCCAGCCAGCGGGCCGTTTTCGCCATCGCGCCCAGCGTGCGCGTGCGCATGGCTCTGTCCGGGCCGGACAGCAGCAACGGGGCATAGACGAACCAGTTCAGCAGGCGATGCCCGGCGTTGCCGACCTTCCAGGCCGGGCCTTTGCCCGGCTGCGGATTGACTTCCAGCCAGGCCGTGAGAATCCGCTCCGCCGTGGCGGTGCATTGTTCGCGCGGGGCCGAAGCGGCCAGATCCGCCAGCCACGAAAAACCATGAACGGCGCGCTCGAACGGCGGGGTCAGCTTGGCGCTGGCGGTGAAATCCATCTGCGCGATGGGCGCCTTGACCCCATGCACCAGAAAATGCCCCGCCCGCAGGGCAACGCCCGCCTGCCGATCGCCCATCAGCGGGCTTTCCACCGTCGCCAGCAGGCGGACCTTGGCAGGCTTGCGGAAGGGAGAAGTCAGCGCGGAACCCGGCACCCCCAGCCGATAGGCCAGCCGGACCACACGTTCGCCCGTGGTCAGCGGCACCGGCGCAAATTCCGCGAGAGCGAGCGCCCGGCCCGGCTCGATCAGCGTGCCGCGCGAATCCTGCCCATCGGGATTGGATTCGGTCCCGGCCAGCGGCCCGTCCGGCCCCGTTGGCAGCACAGCCGTGGCTTCCTCAGCCTCCGGCACGGGGCCGCCTGTCGCATCGCCGCGGCGCAGGGCCGATTCATTCTGCGCCGCAGCTTCGGTCATTCCCGCCCGCCTTTCAACGCAGCGATATTGGCAGCGTAATGCGCCGGCCCGCCCTTGAACGCGGCGGACCCGGCAACCAGCACGTCCGCCCCGGCATCGACGCATTGCCGCGCGATTTCCGGATTGACGCCGCCATCCACTTCGAGATGAATGGCCCGGCCCGACTTGTCGATCATCTTGCGAACCGCTTCGATCTTGCGCAACTGGCTGGCAATGAAGCTCTGCCCGCCGAAGCCGGGATTGACGCTCATCACCAGCACCAGATCGATCTCGTCGATGAGGTAATCCAGCATCTTGGCGGGCGTCGCGGGGTTGAGGGAAATACCCGCTTTCTTGCCCAGCGCCTTGATCGCCTGCACGGTCCGGTGGACATGCGGCCCCGCTTCGGGATGGACGGTGATGATATCCGCCCCCGCTTCGGCGAAGGCTTCCAGATAAGGATCGACCGGCGCAATCATCAGATGCACGTCGAACGGCTTGTCCGACCAGGATCGGATGGCTTTCACCACATTGGGGCCGATGGTCAGATTGGGCACGAAATGCCCATCCATCACATCGACATGAATCCAGTCGGCCCCCGCTTCGTCGATTGCGCGGACTTCCTCTCCCAGCCGGGCGAAATCGGCGGAGAGGATCGAGGGGGAGATCATCGGAACTGTGGGCATTATGGCTTATTGCCCTATCCATCAGCCCTTGTGTCCACAAGGACGAGACAAAGCGTTTTCCACACAAGATACACGTCTGAACGGGGTGTAGCCGAACAATTCAGTCGCTATTCACAGCAGAGATTCTAGATGGCCGCCAAACATGGAGATCAGATAACCCATGCGCAAATCGCTGATAGCCTCCGCTCTGGTCATGACTATGGGCGGCGTGACGGCCTCGCCCGCTCTTGCCGCGCCTGAACAGCAGGAAATTTCCAACGATATGCACCGCTGCGCCGCCAATGCGGGGCCGGCGATCAAGGTGACGGTAACGGGCATCCGTCCCGGCCCCGGGACGATCCGCGTGCAGAGCTATCGCGCCACCGAAGCCGAATGGCTCGTTAAACGCCGCTGGATCAACCGCATCGAAACCCCCGCCCGCCCCGGCGCGATGACCTTCTGCGTTCCGCTGCCCGCACCGGGGACATACGGCATTGCCGTGCGCCATGACGTAAACGGCAATGGCAAGACCGACATCACCCGCGATGGCGGGGCGATGTCGAACAACCCCAGCATCAACATCTTCAACCTCGGCAAGCCGGATTACCGGAAAATCGGCGTCACCGTGGGGCAGGGCGTCACCCCGATCACGATCAACATGCGTTACATGTAAGGCCGGAATGGCGGGCTAGCGCCGGGCGGCGATCGACCGCACCAGCGTGAGATCGTCGACCTTGTCCACATCGACCGCGGCCAAACCGTCGCGCGCGGGCACGATGGCCGCGGAAATGCCGATACGCCGCCCCAGCCGCGCCACCGCTTCGGCCAGCGTCAACGAACCGCGCAGATAATCCCACAAGACACGCGGGCCGAGCTTCGCCGCGATGCGCCACGGCTTCTTGCGGTTGGCTTCCACATCCTGCCACGTGGCGATGGCGGCTCCGGCATAAGCCGTTCTCAACAGGAACAGATTGCAGCCCGACCATTGCCCATCGGCAAAGCGCAACCATGTCCGGCGCGTTTGGGGCACGGCCCGTTCCACCACATCGCGCCGGGCGAGCAGGATCGCGACATCGGCGCCAACCGGGCTGTCTTCCAGAAACGCGTCGACCCAATCGGACTGCAGCAACGCATGATCGGCGGTGGTGACCAGCATCGGCGGGCCGAGATGGCGGAAAGCACGGGCCACGCTGCCGCTCGGCCCGCTTTCCGGCGGGATCGGCTCCGCTCCCAGCCGCTCGGCCAATGCGACGACTTCGGGCGCATCCGCCGCCACGGCGATCCGGCCGATCCCGGCATCGCGCAGCGCCCTGTAAACCCGTTCCAGCAGCGGCACCCCGTCCACCAGGACCAGCGCCTTGTGCGCAACCCCTTCGGCCAGCGCGACAGGGTCCTGCGCACCCTGGCGGGAACCGGCCAGAATCAGGGCGGAAGGCATGGGCACGGACCGGGGCAGACTGCTCATCCGCGCGGCTTGCGCCGTTCCCACCAGACGCACCACATGACCCACGGCGACATCAGCAGGGGATGCTTTTCGCGCCAGGGCGTCACCGCCACTTTCACGCCCGTATGCCGCTCCACTTTCCATGCCGCGTAACGCGCCGCGCCTTCGAATGTCGCCGTGGCGCGCACCAGACGGACCAGATTATAGGGCTTACCCAGCCGCCGCCGCCAGGCCCACCAGCGCAGAACGCGGCGGCGCGCGGCGCCTTGCAGCACCGGCGTCAACTGCCCCGTCGTGCGGGTAAAGGGGATATCCGCCGCAGCCAGCGCCAATGGCAGCAAACCGTCGAAATGGGCGCGATTGGCATCGAGAATCGCGCCTTCCCGCCCCACCTTTTCCACCCGGAATTCGGCCTTATACGTCGCACGGAACAGCGCGCGCCAGAAATCTTCCGCCACCCCCTGACGCGGCCCCAGCACCACCGCCAGCCGCGCCGCCGTGACGATGGCTGCGGCAATCGCATCGATCACTTCCACTCGCACGGCCTCGTCCCGCGCCCAGGCCAGCGCGCAGGGCTGTACGAAACGAGCCCAGATCGTGGTGTCGAGCAGATCGCCCGCCGCCGCCGCATGGAAAGTTCCCAGCGTCATCATGGCGACTTTGGCGCGCAGGGTTCGCCCGTCCTCTTCCCATTCGTGATAGCTTACGCGCGGCCAGATGCCGGTTTGCGCCGGCCCCGGCAGCAAAGCATAGAAATCGAGCACGCCTTCCAGTTCGCCCGTGCGCAGGTTCGAACCGTAGAAGAGGACCGCAAGCGCACCCTCCTCCCCAGCCAGTTTGCGCGCGAAGGTGCGCACGGGCGGCGCCATCGCCGCATCGAGATTGGCAATGACCCGCGCCCTCAGTGGGCAGGCCCCAAGGGACTTATCGCAAACAGGCAATTCCATCTCGCGCAATCACGGAACCACGAACTGTATCCTGGGGCCTAAGCGCAAACGATAGCGCCCGGCCGGAAACGCTTCGCCATCGAGAATGAAGCTGCCATCGAGATCGACCAGCGCTTCATCCATCGACCCGCGATGAACACCCAGCCGCTCAAAACTCGGGCGATCCCAGCCGGTCAGCAATCCCGGCACCAGCGCCAGCACCCGGCGCAGCGGCGCATCGAACAGGACATAGCGCATGCCCGGACGCGGCTTGCCGAACGGGTTGAGGCCCGCCGGGAAGCGCTTCAACGTGGAAAACGCCATGGCATAACGCTGGTCGTGCTGACCATGGCCAGAATGCCCAATTTCCCGGCCATCGGCCGCATCATAAATGCGCATGCCGGTGGACGTCCGCCAAGGTGATCCGCCCACGCCAACCAGCGCCTGAAACACCCCGGCAACCGCCGTCAAGCCCACTGCGAAGCTGTTGAAAGCCCCCAGCTTGTGCGCGGTCTGCCCGGCCTGCGTCGCAGTGGTGAAAATGCCCGCGCCGAATATATAACCCAGCGCCTGCGCCCCTTCGCCATCTACCCGCTCGACCAGAATCGGGGGGCGTTCGACGATATGGCCATTTACGGCCGCATCCAGCGCTTCGGTCAGCGACCAATGGTTGGGCAAGCCGAGATCGACCGCCAGCGCATTCGTCTTGCCCTTGGGCAGGACCATCAGCCCCGGCCAGTGATCGCCGAAGCTGGTGGCGCCGCAAGTCAGCACATCGCGCACGGTGCCATCGCCGCCGTCGACAGCCAGGAAATCGATCCCGCGTTCGGCAAAACCGGCCAGCACACGAACCAGTTCGCTGCGCGTGGGCGGGCTGGCGGTCAGGATATTCGGCTGACCGTCCAGTTCAGGCTGGCGGCCCTTGTTGCGGTGGCTGCGCGGATTGCGGATGACCCCCACGAGCGGCTTGTCGCGCAGCGTGCCGCCACGGCGCAACGAACCCGCCTCCACCGGCATACCCGAGCTGGCGTCCATAGCCCGGGACCCGCCGTCAAACTGGTAGATCCATCCATCCATCAGGCGGGCTATATCGATGTTGCAGGGCCGAAAAACTACCGTTTTTTTACGCGGTGCAACTTCTTAACAAAAACACCACCCGCGAGAATTTCAACATTATATTGATTTTACTACATTTTATTCCATAATCGGCTTCAGATATTCCGGGCGCGGCCCATTGTCATCGCCCGCTACACGCCTTAGGCGAAGGCCGGACATTCACAGGCCCAGCGCAGATTATGACCACCCCGAATTCGAAACCCGGCCGCGAAACCGTGGGCAGCAATCCGACGCGGCTCTGGGGCCTCACCATGGCGGAAAGAACGCGCCGGCTCGCGCATGCCGCGGGCCTCAGGGAAGAGGATACGGCGCCCGTGGTCATCGTCAACGCCGATGTCGCCTTCGATCCCGCGTGGTTCCGCCATGTCGCGGCCACGCCGGGCATGGCCCTGACTCTGGGCGGGATTCCCGCACTGGCCCACGCCCGGACGCCCGAAGAAGCCGCCGCGGTACGCCAGGCGATCGATGAGAACCGCGCGATGGCCGCTGGCAGCGGCCTGACCGCGCTCGCTTACGAAGACGGCCCGACGATCGAGAACAAGCAGCTACGCAAACGGGAAACGCCGTTCCTGATGGCGCTCACCCCGCAAACCGTACGGCAGGCGGAGCGGGCAAGCTATTTCGGCGCTTATAAGGGCGTTACCGATCTCCTGACCAAGTATCTCTGGCCCGAATGGGCGCTGGTTCTGACCCGGGTCGCCGCGAAATTCGGCATCACACCCAACATGGTGACGGCGCTGGGCGCCATTCTGTGCATCCTCGCCACCGTGGCTTTCGCCTATGGACGCTATTGGGAAGGCATGGCGCTGGGGCTCGGGTTCATGGTGCTCGATACGGTCGATGGCAAACTGGCCCGCTGCACCATCACGTCCAGTTGGTGGGGAAATGTCTTCGATCATGGGCTGGATCTCGTCCATCCTCCTTTCTGGTGGTGGTTCTGGGCCACCGGCCTCGCCACCTGGGGCCTCGCTCTCGACACCGCGACCTTCTGGTGGGTGCAGGCCGCGATCCAGGGCGGCTATATCGTCCAGCGGCTGATCGAAGGGGCCTTCATCCAATGGTTCGGCGGATTGCATATCCACGTCTGGCGCCGGTTCGACAGCCGGTTCCGCCTCATCACCGCCCGCCGCAACCCGAATATGGTGATCCTGTTCGTATCCATGCTGTTTTCCCGCCCCGATCTCGGCATCATAGCGGTGGCATGGTGGACAGCGCTGAGCTGCGCGGTGCATCTGGTGCAATTGATCCATGCGCGCATTATCGCCGCGCGCGGCGGCACGATCACATCCTGGCTGGCAGAGGGCAAGGCATGAACGAGACAATCCACACTTTCGGCTATCCGGCGACGCTGATCCGCGAATTCGAACACTGGGTGCTGCTGCTGCGCCCGGCGCAGCCCACGCTGGGCAGTCTCGTGCTTGCCGCCAAATCCGGGGCAACGGCGTTCGGCGATCTGCCCGCAGGCGCTTATGCCGAACTGGAGCCGATCGCCCGGGCCATCGAAAGCGCGCTGAGCCGCTTCGTCGATTATGCGAAGATCAATTACCTGATGCTGATGATGGTCGATCCCAACGTCCATTTCCACGTCATCCCGCGCTATGCAGGCACGCGCGAATGGAACGGGCGCGAATTCGTCGATGTGGGTTGGCCGAAGATGCCCGATCTGGCGCAGGCCGTCACCTTGCCGGAAGAGGACAAGGCGCTGCTGGTCGAAACCCTCGCCGCCCATTTCGCCTGACGGGGCGATGGCGCGCATGCGGCGGATTCATGTCTCGCTGATCGGGGGGGAGCATCAGTTCCTTCATATTGTTCCGGTGGCGGCATGGCTCTCCCGGCAGGATGGCGTTTCGGTAAGACTGTTTGCCGCCAATGCCCGCGCGGCACAGGCAGCCTCCGAAATGATGCGGCAACTGGATGCCGGGCCGTTCGCCTGCGATGTGCTGGACGATGCGCCCGCGCCGCGCCTGTGGCGCAAGCTGTTCCGGAAATTCGCGGCGAAACCCGTTGCCCTGCTCGGCTCCTCCCGCCGGTTGCGGGCGTGCGACGCGATGCTGGTATCGGAACGGACCACGGCGCTGCTCGCCCGCATGCCCGGCCGCCAGCCGCTCTACATCCGCTTCACGCATGGCGTGGGGGACCGGGAAAAAGGCTTCAACCGGAAAGCCCGCATTTTCGACTATTTCATCGTCGCCGGGGAAAAATACGTCGACCGCTTCGTGGAAGAAGGGATCGCGCCGCGCGATCATATCTTCACGTGCGGATACCTGAAGATTCCAGCTCTGCGCCGGATCAAGGGCGATGCAGCGGGCAGGAAACTGTTCGCCAACGACCGCCCGACCATCGTTTACAACGCCCATTTCGATGAAAGCGTGGGCAGTTGGTCGCTCTGGGGCCAGCAAGCCATCGAGGCGATTCTCGCCGATGGCCGGTGGAACCTGATCGTCGCCCCGCATATGCGCCTGCTCGCCCATGCCGATGCAGCGGAACGCGCGCGCTGGCAAGCCTACGCCAGCCCCGGCCGCTGCATCGTCGATCCGGGATCGCACGCTTCCACCGACATGACCTACATCGATGCCGCCGATATCTATCTCGGAGACGTGTCGAGCCAGGTTTACGAATTCCTCAGCACGCCGCGCCCGTGCGTCTTCCTCAATGCCCACCATGCCGCTTGGCGGGAGGATGAAAACTATCGCAACTGGGCATTGGGCGATGTGGTGGACGATGTGGCGGAGCTTATCCCCACGCTTGAACGGGCAATGCCCGGACACGAACATTACCGCCCCCGGCAGGAACAGGCGATCCGCTATGCGCTGGGCGATATGGGCGGCGATCCGGCCGAACGCGCCGGGCAGCGCGTGCTTGCCCTGATCGGGGACCGGCCCGGCCGGGCTTAACCGGCCCAGCTATCCGTCAGCCGGGTGGCGATTTCGATGTCGTTGAGGAAATCGACTTCGGCCCAGCCCAAGCCTTCGATGGAAACCGTGCCGACCTTGCCGGTGGGGGCCAGGCTGTCGATCACTTTCAGATACCAGTGCTGCACCCCTTCGGGTGTGCGCATGGCCGCGCGCACGGCATCGCGGAACATTTGCGCCCCTTCCCCGCGAAAGGCGAGGAAACCGATCGATTCCGCATTGGTTTCCTCCGCCCGCAAGGTCTTGCCGATGTGCAGCAACCGCGTGCCTTCGCGGGTGACTTTCATGTCATCGCTGTCATAGCTGTCCTTGACATCCACCGTCACCGCGATGGGCCATTCGCTGCCCTGCTGCACTCTGGCCACGATTTCTTCCGACACCAGCGTATCGCCGTTGAGGATCAGGAAATCGCCTTGCATCGCCTCACGCGCGATCCAGCACGAACCGAGATTGTCGGCCACCTTGTAGAACGGATTGAACCGGGTGCGGATTTCCACGCGCGGCTCGTCAATCGCAGCAATCGCCGCGTCGACCATATCGGTCATGAAACCGGTCACCACATCGATCCGGCGCACTCCTCCGCGCGCCAGCATTTCGATCTGCCAGGCCAGCAGCGAACGGCCCGAAAACTCGATCAGGCATTTGGGGCGGTCGACCGTGAGCGGCAACATGCGCGAGCCCTGGCCCGCGCTCAACAATATGGCGTGTTCGATCATCGCCGCTGCTCTACCGTGCGATCAGCCGCGAATGAAGCGTTATGTGGCCCCGCCGCCTGTGGGCAGGGTTGGAGCAGGGCCGGGGCCGGAGCATTGCGATCCATCGCCAGCGGCCCTTTTTCGGATGCCAATCTGCTTGCGCAATCTTTGCGCGTCGTCCAAAGGCAAGGCAATGCCGCCCAAGGCCCGCTCGCAACCAAAGCCCCAATCCCTGCTGGGCCGCATGCTCACCAACACCATCTGGCTGTTGGGGGGCAAAGGCTTCGGTGCAGTTTGCAGCCTGCTTTATCTCGCGATCCTGACCCGTAGCCTGGGGATCAAGGATTTCGGGCACTTTTCGCTGATCTTCGGCACTTCACAGGCGCTGATCTCGCTCGCCGGTTTCCAGACATGGCGCATCGTCGTGCGCTACGGCGCGGAACATGTGCATACGAAGAACTGGGCGGCCTTCGGGCGATTGAGCGCCCTGTGTGGCCTGCTCGACATAGGGGGCGCGATTGCCGGGTCGATCATCGCCTGGTTTGTCTTCTTCAAGTTCAACCACGCGCTGGAACTGAACCCCGCGCTCACCCACACGGCCTTCTGGTTCTGCGTCGCCGCGATGTGGTCGCTGGTATCGGCCCCCACCGGCATCGTTCGCGCGCTCGACCGGTTCGACGCTGCGATCTACGTGGAAGCGATCGTGCCCACGGGCCGGCTGATCGCGGCAGTCGGCATCTGGCTAACCGGCCCCACACTGATCCGTTTCCTGATCGCCTGGGCAGTGATCGATCTCATCGAAGCGGCCCTG
>CAYXMY010000057.1:0-18359 GCA_964466155.1 uncultured Caenibius sp.
AGAGCGGGCGGAGATAGGGATCGACCTTCTCCTTCATGTCGCCGGGCAGGAAGCCCAGCCGCTCCCCCGCCTCCACCGCCGGGCGGGAGAGGATCAGGCGCTGCACGCTGCCGGTGATGAGCTGGCTGACGGCCTGCGCCACGGCGACATAGGTCTTGCCCGTGCCTGCCGGGCCGAGTGCGAAGATCACATCGTCGCGGGTCAGCGCTTTCATATATTCGATCTGCGTGGCGGAACGCGGAACGATGGTCTTGCGCCGGGTGCGGATCACGATCCCGCCGCCCAGAGGTTCCTTGCCGCTGATGATGCCGTCCAATGTCGGTTCGCTCGACATCGCGATCAGCGCTTCGACTGCGCCCGCGTCCAGTTCCTGCCCTTCGAGCAGGCGTTTGTGCATGCCTTTCAGCACATCGCGCGCACGGGCGACCGAATCGTCCGATCCTTCGATCAGGACCCGGTTGCCACGGGCGCTGATATAGACGCCGAGGCGATTTTCGAGCTGGACAAGATTGGCGTCGAATTCGCCGAACAGCGCGCCGAGCACGGTCTGTTCCTCGAATTCCACTTCGGCCCGTGCCCGCCTGTGCGAGCCACGATCACCGGGGCGGATCAGCGCCGAATCGGAGTCGGCGCGGTGTGGTTTACGGCCCATGCGCTCCTTTCAAATGGTGCATGGGAAAGATAATGCCGCCGTGCCCGAGAGCAAGCGGGCAGCAGCAAGAGCGCGGTGGAAAAGTTCCGTTTTTTCAGACCGTGCCGACAAGACGCCCGGAAAGCGAATTGGGACCGGCTTCGACCAGTTCCACGCTGGCCAGATCGCCGATTGCGGCATCGCCGATGAAGTGGACCGATTGCAGCCACGGCGATTTGCCCAGCCATTGGCCCGGATGCTTGCCCTTGCGTTCGACCAGAACGGTGCAGCGCTTGCCCACCGAAGCCCGATTGAAGGCCAGTTGATCGCGGTTGATCGCGGCTTGCAGGCGTTGCAGCCGTTCATCCATTATTTCGGGGGCGATCATCCCGTCCATTTCGGCGGCGGGGGTGCCGGGGCGGGGGGAATACTTGAAGCTGAAAGCGGCGGCATAGCCCACGGCATCCACCAGTTTCAGCGTATCGGCGAACTCTTCCTCGGTTTCTCCGGGGAAGCCGACAATGAAATCGCCCGACAGCGCGATATCCGGGCGCACGGCGCGGAACCGGTCGAGCAGGCGGAGATAGCTGTCCGCCGTGTGGCTGCGGTTCATCGCTTTCAGCACCCGGTCCGATCCGCTCTGCACCGGCAGATGCAGGTACGGCATCAGCTTGGCGACTTCGCCGTGGGCGGCGATCAGCCCGTCGGTGACATCGTTGGGGTGGCTGGTGGTGTAGCGAATTCTCTGCAGATCCGGCAGCTTGTCCAGCTCTCTTATCAAATCGTCGAGGCCGATGGCTTGCCCTTTTGCGGTTTCGCCCGACCATGCATTTACGTTCTGCCCCAGCAGCGTGATTTCGCGTGCGCCGTTTTCGACCAGCTTTTCAGCCTCGGCGATCAGATCGCTGTAAGGGCGCGAAATTTCGGCCCCGCGGGTATAGGGCACCACACAATAAGTGCAGAATTTGTCGCACCCTTCCTGCACGGTCAGGAACGCACTAGGCCCGGCGCGGCGGCGCTGGGGCAGCACGTCGAACTTCGCATTGGCGGGCATGTCGGTATCGGTCGCCCGTTCGCCGCGCGCCGCCTTGTCGAGCAGATCGGGCAGGCGGTGGTACGCCTGCGGGCCGACGACCATGGAAACCGCCGGGGCGCGGGCCATGATCTCTTCGCCTTCCGCTTGCGCCACGCAGCCCGCCACGGCGATCAGTGGCTTGCTGCCATCGGCCTTCTTTAAACGGCCGATATCGGAATAGACCTTTTCCGCCGCTTTCTCGCGGATGTGGCATGTGTTGAGCACGACCAGATCGGCATCGTCCCCTTCGGCGGCGGGGGTCATGCCCTTGTCGGCCAGCAGTTCCGCCATGCGTTCGCCATCATAGACGTTCATCTGGCAGCCGAAGCTCTTGACCCGATAGGTCCGGGGAGTGGGGGAAGCGGTCATGGCGCGCGCGTTTACGGGAAAAGCGCGGCTTCGTGAAGAGGGTCAGCCCAGGGCCATGCGGGCGGCGATGGCATCGCGTGCCGCACCGGCCATCGTCTTGCGGTTCAGGAGCGCGTCGCCCGCCAGCGGATCGAGGAAATGGAGATCGAGCCGGATCGGGCGGAAACGGCCCAGCATCCGCTTGATATTGGCGGCGCCCGGCTCCTCTCCCACCCAGGCAATGCGCGGCCCCTCGGCATAACGCAGCAGAACCGGTTGCACGATGAGGCCTTCCGGCAGCGGTTCGAGTGCGGAAAGCAGGGCGCTCTTGAAGGGAAGCAGGCCCGTGCCATCGCCGGTGGTGCCTTCGATGAAGATCGTCAGCGCCCCGTCACCGGCGACGGCCTGACGCACGTATTCCACTTGTGTGCTGACGGTCGAACGCTGATCGCGGGCGATGAAGACCGTGTCGTTGAGAGCGGCCAGAAACCGGAATATCGCCGATCCCGCCAGATCGTCCTTGGCGACGAAAGCACTGCCCGTGGTGGCGAGGAGTGCGGGAATGTCCATCCAGCTAATGTGATTGGGCAGGTAGAGCGCATTACCCAGCGCCTGGCCGTGAACCCGGATGCGCAGCCCCAGAATCGCGCAGAAGGCGCGGAAATAAACCTGCGGCCAGAACCGCCTGAGCCCGAACAGCCGCCAGACGACCGCCAGGGGGGCAATAAGTGCCAGCAGCAGGAGCCAGCAGATCAGGCGCAGCAATAGCGCGGCCCAGCCGAGTATCCCGATTGCGGGCTCGGCCCGGGCCATGGCGTTGTGCGATTCGTCCTGCCCGCCGGTGGGCGGCATGACCGGCTCAATCCTCGCGTTCGATCCGGACGCCGTAAAGTTCCATGCGGTGATCGACGAGGCGGTAACCCAGCTTCTCCGCGATTCGGCGTTGCAGCGCTTCAAGTTCTGGATCGACGAATTCGAGCACTTTGCCCGTTTCCACGTCGATCAGGTGATCGTGGTGCGCTTCGGGCGCGGCTTCGTAACGCGCGCGGCCATCCCCGAAATCGTGGCGATCGAGAATCCCGGCTTCTTCGAATAGGCGGACGGTGCGGTACACCGTGGCAATGGAAATGCCCGGATCGATTGCAGCGGCCCGTTCATGCAGCTTTTCGACGTCGGGGTGATCCTCGCTTTCCGAAAGAACGCGAGCGATCACGCGCCGTTGTTCGGTGATGCGCAGGCCACGGTCCTGGCATAGCTGTTCGATGTCGATTGCCTGGTGCAATGTATCCTCGGGTAGAAATAAAAAGCGCCCCGCCACCTTAGCCGGACGGGGCGCAACTAACAAGTTTGGGCCGGTAAGTTTGGGCTAGGTTACTTTGCGGCGGCGCGTGGCTTGCGGCCGCGCTTCTGGCCCGGCGCACGGCCGAGGCCGATCTTTTTCGCCAGTTCCCGGCGCGTCTTGGCGTAATTGGGCGCGACCAGCGGGTGATCGGCGTTGAGGCTCCAGCGCGCGCGGTATTCGTCGGTGGTCATGCCATGGTCGGTCGCGAGATGCCGCTTAAGCATCTTCATCTTCTTGCCGCATTCGAGGCAGACGACATAATCCGGCTTGACGGAAGAGCGGATCGAAACGGCCGGTTCCGGCTTTTCCTCGATCACGGGTGCGGCTTCGCCCAAACCCGAAAGCGCCGCGTAAACATTCGAAATCAGCGAGGGGACATCATCCACCGCGACATTGTTGTTTGCGACATGAGCCGCAACGATATCCGATGTAAGCGTTATAAGCGTCTCTTTAATGTCGTGCTGTATGGCTTCCATTTGGTGCCTCTTGAATATCTAGGCCGACTATCTGTTCGAAAGTCGCGGTTGGTGCCCCTTGGCTGGGGGCATTGCACCTTGTGTCATCAATTTTCAAGAGAAACTGCGTAAGGATTTTAAACGCAACGAAAGTCAGCGCTGGTTAAGAATTAAGTACTTTTCAAAAGTCAGGGCGTCGCACTTTGTCCCGTCTTTTCTGGAATAATACTCTTTCCGCCGTCCGATTTGCGTGAAGCCGAAATTCCGATAGAGAAATTCCGCCGGATTTCCTTCTCTCATTTCCAGGAGAAGCCGTGTGTGGCCGTAATTTTCTGCATCGTCCGCGAACAGATTCAGCAGTTTTCTGCCGATCCCGCGGTTTCGCATGTCCGGCCGCACTGCCAGCAGCAGCAGCTCCGCTTCGTCGAGTATGCCGCGCACCATGAAAAAACCGGCTGCCGGAGAGCCATTGGGGGGAGAGTTGCCCAAGCTGTCCACTATGCCATAGCGGCAATTGCCCACGGTCAGCGCATCGGCAACCTGCCGCCTGCTCCATGCCTCGCCATATTGCGGATCGAAGGCGAGAGCCATCACCTCCATGATCCGGTCGATATCGTCGGCGGGTTCGTGGGGCGTCATTTTGTGCCCGGCAACTTGGCATCGGGGGCGCGGCCGTAAAGCGGTGCGATGTCATGCGACAGGGCCGCTTCGCCGAGCAGGGCGAATTGCCGGGCGTCGGGCAGCAGGGGGATGGCGTCTCCATGGCCGCGCAGGGCGATCAGCGCTTCGACCTGATTCCCGGCCACCAGGTTTTGCCGCACTGCCGCTGCGGCATCCGCCGGGCGCAGCGAGGCCAGAGGGGCCAGCGCCTGGCCATCGGCGCCGAAATCCTGCACGAACCATTCGCCGTGCCCGCCGGTCATTGCCACGCTGACCGCTGCTTCTCCTGCCTGGGCGCGGGCCATAGCGGCCACGAGCGCGAGCGTGGGATAGCCGACGACTTCGGCCCCCCATGCCAGCGCCAGCGCCCGTGCGGCGGCAAGGCCGATCCGCACGCCGGTGAAGCTGCCTGGCCCCAGCGAGACGGCGATACGGCCCGCCATGCCCCGTTCAGGCAGGCGGGCGATCATCGGCACGAGATGTTCGGCGTGGCCCCGGCCCAACTGGCGGCATTCGCCTGCGAGCAGGGTGCCGTTATCGAACAGCGCCGCCGAACAGTTTTCCGTCGCGCAATCGATGGCGAGTGTGCGCATGCGCGGCCTCCGCCGGTCAGATGATGGTGTTGAACTTGCCGAATTCGGGGCGCGGGCTGCGCTCGAAAATCGAATTCTTGTCGCCATAGCCGATGGAGCAGAGGAAAATCACCCGCACATTCGGTTGTTCGGCGAAGAATTCGGCGTTGACCCCGTCTTCATCGAACCCGGACATCGGCCCGCAATCGAGCCCGACCGCCCGCGCGGCGAGCATCAGGTAGGCTCCTTGCAGCGAGCCGTTGCGCGCGGCGTGCCGCTTGCGGCCTTCGGGATCGCTGGCGAACATGCTGCGCGCGTCCCTATGGGGGAAGAGCCACGGAAGCTCTTCGTGATAATCCTGATCCATGCCGATCACCACGCAGACCGGCGCGTTCAGCACCTTGTGCCGGTTCCCTTCGGAAACATGGCGCGCCAGACGCTCGCGGGCTTCGCGCGAACGGCACCAGATGAACCGCGCGGGCTGCATGTTGACCGAAGTCGGCCCCATTTTCAGCAGTTCGTAGATTTCGCGAATCTGGTCTTCGCTCACATCCTTGTCGAGCCAGCCGTTGTAGCTGCGCGCCGTGCGGAACAACTGGTCCAGCGCTTCGGCCGAAAGGGCTTGCGACATCGGGCGGATACTCCTGAATTTATGCTAATGCGCGGCCAGCGGGGAATGTCAGGCGGCGCGAACTTCGGTCACTTCGGGGACGTAGTGCTTGAGCAGGGATTCGATCCCGTTCTTCAAGGTAGCCGCGGAGGACGGGCAGCCCGAGCATGCCCCCTGCATGACGAGATAGACCACGCCGTCGCGATAGCCGCGATAGACGATATCGCCCCCGTCGTTGGCAACGGCCGGGCGCACCCGCGTTTCGATCAATTCCTTGATCTGATCGATGATGTCCGCATCGGCGGGATCGTCGGCCAGATCGCTGTCGGTTTCAGGGGGGACGGAAAAGCTCGCTGCGCTGCCGCCGCTGAACAGCGGCGCTTCGCTGATGAAATGATCGAGCAGGATGGCGACGACTTGCGGTTTCAACTGGCTCCAGTCCGCGCCGGGGCCGGCGGTCACCGAAACGAAGTCGGAGCCGAAGAACACGCCTGTCACTTCGCCGGAATCGAACAGCGCGGAGGCGAGCGGCGATGCTTCCGCCGCTTCGGGCGAAGTGAATTCGCGTGTCCCTGTATCCATCACTTTTCTGCCGGGCAGAAACTTGAGCGTGGCGGGATTGGGCGTGGTTTCCGTTTCGATGTACATGGCCCATGCGATGTAGGCACCAAAAGCCCGCGGTCAAGGCGGATCGTATTCACTGGCCCTTCATGATTTGCGTTTCTATACCGTTCCGCATGACGCGAATTTCACGGCTGTTCACAGCATTTGCCATTGTCCTCCCGCTTCCGTTGGTCGTGCAGCCTACCGTGGCTCTTGCCGGGCCGGCGCCGCTCAAGGCGGTCAAATCCGTCGAAAAGACCGATCCGTGGATTTATCGCGGGACCGATATCCCACACGATCCGGAATGGGTGTTCGGCACGCTGGACAACGGCCTGCGTTATGCGGTGCGGCGCAATGGCGTGCCGCCGGGGCAGGTCTCGATCCGCATCGCCGTGGATACCGGCTCGCTCTACGAAACGGAGAAAGAGCGCGGCTTCGCCCATCTGATCGAGCATCTGCTGTTCCGGCAATCGAAGTATCTCGGCGTGGCGGAGGCGATTCCCACGTGGCAACGGCTGGGCGCGACATTCGGCAGCGACACCAACGCCCAGACCAGCGCGACGCAGACGGTCTATAAGCTCGATCTGCCCAATGCCACGGCGGCCGCGCTGGATGAAAGTTTCAAGCTTCTTTCCGGCATGGTGCGCGAGCCTGTGCTCAACCAGACCAACG
The DNA here is from genome assembly GCA_964466155.1 of uncultured Caenibius sp. Lineage (GTDB taxonomy): Bacteria > Pseudomonadota > Alphaproteobacteria > Sphingomonadales > Sphingomonadaceae > Caenibius. Next base: position 6,969 of record CAYXMY010000057.1, read on the forward strand.
TCAACACCGAAGTGCCCATCGTGCTGGCTGAAAAGCGCGAGCGGGGCGGGGCGGCCTTGCGCGTCAGCGATGCGACGCGCGAAATCCTTTTCGCGGGGCAGCCGCTGGCCGAACGCGCGCCCATCGGCACGGATGAAACCGTGCGCGGCGCAACCGCCGCTGCCGTGCAGGGCTTCCATGACCGCTGGTATCGGCCGGAAAACACTGTGATCGTGGCGGCGGGCGATACCGATCCGATGGCGCTGGCGCGCGAGATCGAGCAGTGGTTCGGGGACTGGAAAGGCAAGGGGCCACGCGCCGCCGCGCCCGATTTCGGGCAGCCGCAGGCGCCTGCCGGGGCCGATCCGGCCAATCCGGTGGGCGAAACCAAAGTGATGGTCGAACCGGACCTGCCGCGCAACATCAGTTACGCGATTCTGCGCCCCTATGTGCAGGTGACGGACAATCTCGAATACAATCGCGGCATGATGCTGGACGGGGTCGCGCAGGCGATCATCAACCGGCGGCTGGAAGAACGCGCGCGCGCCGGGGGCAGCTATCTTTATGCCCAAGTCGGGCAGGACAAGATCAGCCGGTCCGCCGATGGCACGTTCGTCAATATCACCCCGCTCGGCAGCGACTGGAAGGCGGCCTTGCACGATGTGCGCACGGTGATCGCCGATGCCATCGCGAACCCGCCGACGCGGCAGGAAATCGACCGTGAAGTGGCGGAATTCGATGTCGCTTTCGCCAGCAGTGTCGAGGAACGGTCGGTCATGCCGGGGTCGAAGCTGGCGGACGATGTGACCAATGCGGTGGACATTCGCGAAGCCGTGGCGACGCCCGAAACCGTGCTCGACGTGTTCCGCAAGATGAAGAGCCGCTTCACGCCGGATGCGATCCGCGATCACACGCGCAAGCTGTTTTCCGGCACCGTGATCCGCGGGATCATGAACACCCCGGCCACTGGCGAAGCCGATGCGGCCGCGTTCCGTCAGGCGCTGCTGGCGCCGGTCGATGCGGCCGGGGCGGCGCGCGCGGCGGCCAACGCCATTTCGTTCGCCGATTTGCCTGCCATCGGCAAGCCGGGAACGGTGGCGCGCAGCATCCCCACCGGGATCATGCAGGTCGAGGCCGTGCAATTGTCGAACGGCGTACGCGCCTTGCTGTGGCCGAACAACGCCGAACCGGGCCGGGTCAATGTCCAGGTCCGCTTCGGTTCAGGCTACCGCGCCTTCACGCCGCAGGATGCGCCCTATATCCAGCTTGGCCAGATGGCGCTGGTCGGTTCGGGCGAAGGGCCGCTGGGGCAGGATGCGCTCGACCGGATATCGACCGGGCGCAAGATGGGCTTCGATTTCCGGATCGATGACGCCGCATTCCAGTTCTATGCGGAAACCCGCGCTGCCGATCTGGCCGATCAGCTTTACCTGTTCGCCGCCAAACTGGCGATGCCGCGCTGGGATGCCAATCCGGTGGTGCGGGCCAAGGCGGCTGGCGCCCTGCAGTATGAAAGCTTCGCCACCGCCCCGGCGGGCGTGCTTCAGCGCGATCTCGACTGGCTGCTGTCCAACCGCGATCCGCGTTTCGAAACACCCGATCCGGCAACCCTGGCCAAGACCACGCCCGAAGGCTTCAGGCAGGTGTGGGACCCGCTGCTGAAGCAGGGGCCGGTCGAAGTCATCATGTTCGGCGATTTCAAACGGGCGGACGGCATCGCCGCGCTGGAAAAGACGTTCGGGGCTTTGCCCCCGCGCGAACCGATTCCCGCCGATGCGGCGAAGCGGGTGGTGGCTTTCCCCGAACCCAACGCGGTGCCCATCGTGCGCTATCACCGGGGCGATCCCAACCAGGCCGCGGCGGTCATCGCCTGGCCCAGCGGGGGCGGGAGCGCGGGCCTGACCGAATCCCGGCAGCTCGAAGTGCTCACGCAACTGTTCAACAACCGCCTGTTCGATGCGATGCGCGAACAGGCCGGCGCGGCTTATGCCCCGCAGGTGACGTCCGAATGGCCGGTCGACATGCCCAGCGGTGGACGGATCATGGCGTTCGCCCAGCTTGAGCCCAAGGCGGTGACGACCTTCTTCGCCGAAGCGGACAAGATCGCGCACGATCTCGCCACCGCGCCGCCCACGGCGGACGAACTGGCCCGGATCACGGAACCGCTGCGCCAGAAAATCAGCCGCGCGTCCACCGGCAACGCGTTCTGGATGTATCAGCTAAGCGGGGCGACCTACAATCCGCAGCGGGCGGAGAAGCTGCGCAGCCTGCTCAGCGATTACACCGAAACCACGCCGGAAATGATGCAGCAACTGGCGCGCAAGTATCTGACCAGCCGGCCCGGCTGGCGCATGGCGGTGATCCCGCAAGGTCAGGAACTGGCGAAACCCGCCAACTGATCCCATATGGCCCTTACCGGTGGGCAGTCGATGACTGTGAGCGGTTTTCCGCGCTGGCTTTGCATGGTCCGGCCCGCTATGGGCCGCCTTTGCAGGCGCATCCAGCGGAATGGAGGCGTGACTGGCGGTGCCGTCCGGTAAGCCGCCAGGGCAAGAATTTGGAGAGTTAGAAGTGGCCAAGAACTGGAGCCCGGACGGGTGGAAAGCCTTCGAGGCGAAACACCTGCCGCATTATGAAGACCCCGCCGCGCTGGACGCGGCCGAACGGACGCTGGCCTCCTATCCGCCGCTGGTCTTTGCGGGCGAAGCGCGCGCGTTGCAGGCGGAACTGGCCGAAGTGTGCCATGGCCGCGGCTTCCTGCTTCAGGGCGGCGATTGCGCCGAAAGCTTCGCCGAATTCCATCCGAACAATATCCGCGACACGTTCCGCGTGCTGCTGCAGATGGCGGTGGTGCTGACTTTCGCCAGCAAGCAGCCGGTGGTGAAGCTGGGCCGCATGGCGGGCCAGTTCGCCAAGCCGCGCAGCGCGCCGACGGAAACGCAGGGTGGTATGGAACTGCCCAGCTATTTCGGCGACATCATCAACGGGATCGAGTTCGAGCCCGCCACGCGGACCAACGATCCGGATCGCATGATCCGCGCCTACAGCCAGGCGGCGGCCACGCTCAACCTGCTGCGCGCTTTCGCGGGCGGCGGCTATGCCAACTTGCGCCAGGTCCACCAATGGACGCTCGATTTCATGGGCCGCAGCCCGTGGGCCGACAAGTTCAAGAACATTGCCGACCGCATTGGCGAGGCGCTGGACTTCATGGAAGCTTGCGGCATCGATCCCAAGACCGTGCCGCAGTTGCAGGGCACCAGCTTCTACACCAGTCACGAAGCGCTGCTGCTGCAGTACGAACAGGCGCTGACCCGGCAGGATTCGCTGACCGGGGACTGGTACGATACCAGCGCCCACATGCTGTGGATCGGCGATCGTACGCGCTTCGAAGGGTCGGCCCATGTCGAATACCTGCGCGGCGTGCAGAACCCGATCGGTATGAAGTGCGGCCCGAGCCTTGAACCGGACGCGCTGCTCAAGATGCTCGACACGCTCAATCCGGGCCGGATTCCGGGCCGGATGACGCTGATCAGCCGTTTCGGCCATGACAAGGTCGAGGCTGGCTTGCCGCGTCTCGTCCGCGCGGTGCAGCGCGAAGGGCATCCGGTGGTGTGGTCGTGCGATCCGATGCACGGCAACGTGATTAAGGCGGAAAGCGGTTACAAGACCCGGCCGTTCGAACGCATTCTCGCCGAGGTGAAAGGCTTCTTTGCCGTTCATCGGGCCGAAGGCACGCATGCCGGGGGCATCCATATCGAGATGACCGGGCAGGATGTGACCGAATGCACGGGCGGCGCGGTGGCGATCACCGACGAACGGCTTGCAGACCGGTATCACACCCATTGCGATCCGCGTCTGAATGCGGCGCAGTCGCTCGAACTGGCGTTCCTGCTGGCTGAAATGCTCAATCTCGAAGCGGAACAGCGCCGGGCTGTCGCCGCCTGAACGGGGCGGGGGGAGACGCCTGCCGGGGATGGTTTTTCCCCGGCGAGACGGCGTGTCCCCCCACCTGCGTAACGCCTGGCCACAAGGCTGCGCGTAACGCTTCAATCCCCCATTTCCGCCGGGACGCTGAGTGCCGGCAGCAGCCCGTTCGCGCAATGCCGTGAACGCTGCGCACCCGTTTGCGCGCCACTGCCGCGTGAGATGGATGCACCGCATCCCCTATATCCGCCACAGCAGCGCGGCATTGTCAGCCTCCAAACTTATCAATCGCCTGGTGGTGCACCGTGCCGTGCTTACCTTTGTTGGTTGGCGGGGCGGATTTTGTGGTAATATGAGAAGACGCATAATTAATTGCGCTCCTTGAGGAGTCGCAAGGCATAAGCATGGAGAGAGAAAAATGGCGGAATTTCTGATTAAAGGCGGCACGGTCGTGGATGGGACACTTGCGCCCGGCTACGCTTCCGACGTCCGCGTCAAGGACGAGCGAATCGTTGAAATCGGCAAGGATCTTGCCCCGCATCCGGGGGAAGAAGTGTTCGATGCTTCCGGTTGCTATGTCACCCCGGGATTTATCGAAGCGCACACCCATTATGATTCCACGATGTGGTGGCAGCCGGATCTCGATCCGTTGCCGGGCTATGGGGCGACCACCATCGTGATGGGCAATTGCGGCTTCACGGCTGCACCGCTGGCGAATGACAAGGCCGCGCAGATGGAGATGATCAAGATATTCTCCTTCTTCGAAGATATCCCGCTGGAACCCTTTACCCAGCATCTGCCGTTCGATTGGCGCAAATGGTCCGAATACAAGAAGTCGATGGTTGAAAAGGTCAAGATGCCACTCAACTACACGACCTATGTGGGCCATATTGCGATCCGGATCGCCGTGATGGGGATTGAGGCGTGGGATCGCCCTGCCAATGCCGAAGAACGCGCACAGATGGCTGAACTGCTTGACGATGCGCTCCAGGCGGGGGCGCTTGGCCTGTCCACCAATCTGCTCGATCATGACGGGGAAGACCGGCCCATTCCGACGCTGGTGTCTGACGATGCCGAGTTCGAGGCGCTGTTCGAAGTGTTGCAGCGTTATCCCGCCGCGACTTTCCAATGCATCATCGATGTGGCCCTGATGCGCGACAATGGCGACAAGCAGATTGAACGCATTGCAGGCCTGCTCAAGGGGCGGGGCATTCGCGTCCAGTTCACCGGTGCGGCGCCCACCTCCGAATATCAGACCTACCGTGTCGAACAGATGAAGGAACTGGTCGCGAAGCTGCGCGGCGAAGGCCTGGATGTCTGGCCGGGCTATGCGCACACTCCGCTTTCCGCGCAGGTGAGCATCTATCGCTCGCTGCTCTTTGCACAGTCGAACGATTACGTCTGGCACGAGGCGGTTCTGGCCGAAGGCGATGCCGCCAAGGAAGCCGTCTTGCGCGATCCTGACTGGCGCGCGCGGGCCAGGGAAAGCTGGGACACGAAAATCTATCCGCATTCGCCGATGGCCAACCCCCATCTGCTTCTGCTCACCCAGCTCGGTTCCGAAAACGGCACCGGCGGCCCGTTCGATATCACGCTGAAGGACTATGCGGAGCAGTTGGGTGTGCACACCTCCGATGCGGCGGCCGATTGGCTGCTGCGCAATGGCGTCAATTCGGCGATCCGTATGGCGCCGATGCCGATGAACGACGATGCGGTGGCGATCCAGGTGCGCGATCCCCTGTCGGTCGGCAACGTCAACGATTGCGGCGCGCACTTGCAGATGCTGTGCGGCAGCGGCGAAAACGTGATCTATCTGACCAAGTTCGTCCGTGACAAGAAGCTCATCACGCTCGAACAGGCGATCCATGCCATGACCGGGAAGCTCGCAGAGCACTTCTATCTGCATGATATCGGCGAGATCAAAGTGGGCAAGCGCGCCGACCTCGTCGTGTTCGATCTGAATGAGATCGAGCAGCGCGACATGGAAAAGCGCTACGATGTGGAAGACGGCAAGGGCGGCATGATGTGGCGCTACACCCGACAGGCGGCCCCGATGCGTCTGACGATGGTGAACGGTGTGCCGATCTTCCGTGACGGCGCTTACACCGGCGCGAAACCCGGCGAGTTCCTGGAAGCCGTCAACAATGACGCACCCACCGCCATGGCGGCCGAATAAAGAACGCTGGTTAACGGATGCATATCCCTCCGCTGCGGGGGATATGCATTCCGGGGCGCTCAAGCTTTACGGTTGTTGGTGCTGACAAAAGGGTGTGGCAGGCTGAGCGCGCTAGCATTTAAGTCTGCAGTAGCATGCTGTAGCGCAAGATGTGCTTGAACACATATTGGAAGCGGGCATGCCAGAGAAAATGGCGAAAAACGGTCAGTACAGGCGGGCTTTGTCCTGGTGGGGACTGTCAGCAGGATGCACTTTTTGACGATCCGTGAGGGACGATAGCGGGCGGTGATCGGACTTCGACGAATGAAATCGTTGCAGAAGTTCGCAGGGCTGAATGGCTGGGTTGCATTAGTGCTTTTTGTTAATTCTTAGACGCCGCTGTCTGGCCTGCGAGCCGACCGAAGAAAGTCCCTTCGCCAAGTTGCAGCCCGCTGCTGCCGCAACTTTGAGCGCTGAGACAAGATGTGGTCCTGCCCGCGGCATAGAGGCCGGGGATCATTTCGCCAGCAGGTGTCAGGACGCTTCCGTCCGTTCGTGTCATCAGACCGCCCAGAGTGAAGCTGTGATAAACGGATGTGGCGTTCAGGGAGCAGTCGAACACAGCATAGGGCGGCTGGTCCAGCGGCCGCACGTATTCGCTGTCCTTCCCAAAAAAAGGATCGCTGCCACTGGTGGCGTGCCGATTGTACGTGTTCAGGGTGGTGGCGATCGCATCGCTGGGCCAGCCCAGTTCTTCCTCCAGTTCCGTAGGGGTGTTCCCGGTTGCGACGATGGGCATGCGCATTGTTGGTTCTTCGTAAACCCGGCTGTCCACCAGAAGGAAAATCCGCCCCTCTTGGTGAAGGATCGCATGTTCGCCGATCCGTTTGTGATTGGAGCTTTCATCGATGAAGCGCTGCCCTTTTGCATTGAGAAGAATGCCGCGCATCAGGTCAGGCGGTGACAGGACTGGGCACGTATAGGCGACCGATCCCATATTGACGGTTGCACCCCCTGCGGCTGCGCCGAGCCGGATCCCAGAACCATCGTCATAGGGGTTGCCTAGTGCGCCCAGCGGCAGGGCCTGCGGTGCAAAGTGGCCGACCATCTCTCGATCCATGATGAAGCCGCCGGTTGAGAGAACAATCCCCGATCTCGCGCGAACGCGATATTCCTGACCATTCTTGGAGAATACCGCGCCGGTTACGCGCCCATCGTCGCTCTGCACCAAGGCGTGGATGCGCGCTTCGGTGAGAACTTTGGCGGTTCGCCGGACGTGGCTTTCGAGAATCTGCATCAACTTGCCGCCGCCGGTGCAACTACCGGGCATCTGTACTGTGTGGCCGCGTGGAGCCGGCTTGGCGAGATCGCGGTAGGGAAGCGAGAACTCGCTGCCCGAATAGTAGAGGCAATCGTCTGTCACGGGCTCGTAGTTGTGCGGCCAGTAACTTGCCTTGAAAGGGACACCCAGTTCGTTGAGCCAGTGGAAGTGATTGACACTTTGTTCGCAGTAGGCTGCGATTTTCGCCGTGTCCGGCCCCGGACCTGTCGAGGCCATCAGATAGGCTTGCATGGCTTCCACAGTGTCTTCGAACCCGCACGCCTGTTGGATTGGCGTGCCGCCGCCGCAATAGACGACACCCCCGGATAGCGCCGAAGAACCGCCGATCTCCATGCCCCTTTCCAGCAAGAGGACTTCGGCTCCCGAGCTTGCGGCCCCCAGGCAGGCGCTCGCACCAGCGCACCCACCGCCTGCGACGATGACATCCACGGTATCGTCCCAACGGATCACATTTCTCTCGATACGCATGGTGTTGCCTTCGTTGCCAGCGGGCGGAGTTTCAAAGCTTGTCGGAGTAATCGTCGACCCCTGGCACGATGGGGCGAAAGGGGGCGCTCAGCTTCAGCTTGCCGAGGCCCAAGGACTGCAAGGCTTCCTCAATCGCCGCGCTGCTGCGATGCCAGTCACTGGAACTGGCCGGGATATCAGAGAAAACCAGCATGAGCCGACCATGCTCCAATTCATTCCGCGTGGGATGCGCAGCTATGCGCGGGGCGTTTGCAGGCAGCAGAAGCGGCGTGAACCATAGGGCGAGAGTGCGAGATTGTGCGGGCAGGAAGCCGAGTGCTTCTGCGCAGGCTTGGCGGACATCGCTGTCCCGTGCGCCTGCTGCCTGTTCAATGAACACCGCCATGGTCGAGCGAAAGGGATATTCAAGCGCAAGTTCGGCTGCGAGGGGTGCTTTCGTACCCTGAAGGCAGCCCGCGTAGTTGTAGAATCCGGTCGCAATGCTGTCGGTGGGCGGTCCCATACGCCCCTGACGGGCGAGCCTGCGCACCTGATCAACCGACCATTCCAGAGCCGGTTCGCGACGGCCTTTCAAAATCCAGTAGAGATGGAGAAACGATCCTCGATCAGGTGCTTCGTCTGGGTTGATACCCGCGCCATACCGCAATCGCTTGAGATCGCGCGTCGCGACAAATCGCCTGCCGGAGAAGAAATCGGCACCCGCCATGCAGCCGGCGAAGAAGTGATCGCGCTCGTACCAGTCCGCAAAGGTCTTTGCATGGCCGGGTCTGGGTTCAACCAGCGAAAAGAGGATGGTTCCCAGTTCGACCGGAGGTGCCAGCGCCAAGTCCGATAAGGACGGTTCCCGCTTAGGGAGCTTGGAATCCTCTTTTCCGTTCATGGTATATCTGCTGCTTGACCGGGCCTTGAAAAAGGGTAACAATATTACTGTAAATGAGATGGCGGCACTTGTCGACAGGATTTCCCGTGATGGAAGCTTGTTGGAAGAGGTAAGTCTTGCGGCCGCCGGATGCCTGGGCGGAGGACTGCGTGACCGTTGATTACGATCCTTATTCCGATGAGGCGATGCGCGATCCCAGCGATCTGTATCGCCGGATGCGCGAAGCGGGCTGCCCGCACTATATCGAGAAATACCAAGCGTGGGCCTTAGTTCGCTACGATGACGTGAACGCGGCGAGCCTGGCCGAAGACAAGATCGATTTTACGCATGGATCGCTATTGGGGCAGCACCTTCTGGGCGAACCGGTTCCGCCCACATTCATGACGATGAATGCCCCGGAACGGCGCGGCTGGCGCAATCTGCTGACCCCCTCCTACAGTCCGAAGGCTGTCAAGGCGGAGGGCGAGCGTCTTCGGATGCTGGTGCGCGAGTTACTGGCTCCGCTGATCACGCGCGGAGAGTTCGACGTCTATCGCGATCTCACCAACCGGGTGATGTGCATCAACGCCGGATACATGTTGGGCATTCCTCGACAGGATGCCGAATATGTCCGCGCGCTGATCGACGACATGATCATGCATCGCGAAACCGGACAGAAGGGGATGACGTCCGCGCGCAATCGGGAGGCCGCAGCCGAATTGGGCGGCTATCCGGGAGATTATGTGGCGCGCCTTCGTCGGGCGCCACACACCGCCGAACGGCATGCCAGGCTGCTGTTGGAGGCGGAGGTCGACGGCAAGCATCTCAACGACGAGGAGATGGTAGCGTACTTCTTCTCGTTGTTGGTGACGGGGTCGGAAACCACGCCGATGGCGACCGCCGGGGTATTCTACTATCTCGCCAAGTATCCCGAGCAGAAGGCCCGGGTCGTTGCCGATCCGGCAGGACTCGCCAAGTTGGCCTTCATGGAAACCTGCCGGTACGACCAGCCGACCAACATGCTCGTGCGGCGGGCTCGCGGCGATTTCGAATTGGAGGGCAAGCAGATCCACACCGGCGATCGGTTGCTGATGATCTATGCTTCGGCCAATCGCGACGAGACTCGTTTCGAGCGGGCGGACAGCTTCGATATTTTCCGTTCGCGCAAGGCCGACATGAGCTTCGGCACCGGCATCGGCTTCTGTCTCGGGGCCCATCTTGCGCAATTCGTCGGGCCGATGATGGTCGAGGAAATACTACAGGCCATTGGCGACTACGAGCTGATCGAGGAGCGGTGTCAACGCGCTTACGGAGAAAACCTCGCCGGTTTCAACTGCGTTCCCATTCGTTTCTCAGCAAAATCCTCGAGCTGATCTCGTCCCATTTCCTGTGCTCATCCTGGGTACGGCTTGACCCGGTTAGGTAATTGGGTAATATTGGTACTGTAAATGGGGTGGCGTAGTTTGTGCCTTGTGGTGCTGAATGGGGGCTTGGAGCCGCAGATTGCCGCATAGCTTGACGATGCATGTTGGAGAGGAAGGCGCGAGATGGATTTCACCGCTAAGTCGGTTTTGATCACGGGTGGGGCGTCGGGTATTGGATATGCTGCGGCCGATTTGTTTGTGCGGTCGGGCGCGACTGTTGCTATCGCTGACATCAACGAAGAGGGATTGCGGGATGCGACCGAGAAATTGGCGCGCCATGGCAAGGTGTTCGCGGTGACATGCGACTCCTCCGATCCCGATAGTTGCACTCGCTTGATCGAGGAAAGCGTTGCGTTACTTGGAGGGCTGGATATCGTTTGCAACATCGCAGGCGTATTGGCGAAAGGCGCGACGCACGAATTTGCCGATGAGCAGTGGCAGAAAGTGCTTGCGGTGAATTTGAACGGCCCCTTTTACATTAGCAAGCGCGCCATTCCGCATCTTCTGAAGAGCCAGGGTTGCATTATCAACGTTGCATCGGTCGCGGGGTTGATCGGATCTCCTTATGGTGCGGCGTACAGTGCTTCCAAGGCTGGGGTAATCGGGCTGACCAAGGCCATGGCTGCCGAATATTCGCGGCGTGGAATACGCGTGAATGCAGTTTGTCCCGGTATGGTTCTGACGCCGATGGCCGCAAGTGTGAAGAGTTTCGCGACAGAGGTGGATATGGAGCTTATGAAGCGGCTCCACCCTCTGACGGGCAAGGGCTCGGATCCGTCGGAAATCGCGGCGGCTATCGCTTTCCTGGCTTCGGAGGTCGCTGCGAACGCTACGGGCACCATTCTGACAATCGATGGTGGGCAAACGGCGATCTGAAAAGGGGCAGGCTCGAAAACGGTCGTTTGGAGAGATTTTCGAATGACCGGGACTGCTCCTCGCTGAGGCCTTCGAGGCCTGCGGCGATGGGCCTGTTGATATCCGTTCGATTGGTCGCGGGGCATGCCTGTCGACCTTGGTGATCGGAAGCTGATCGCGAACCAGCACGAGCGTGCCCGCGGCGAGTCCGGCGAACTTTAATCATATGCGTCAATCCGGCTCCCTGATGTGGGAAAGCCGCTGGTTTTCGTTGTCTCTGTTCCATTGGCTGGCGGAGCGATGGCGGGAAATCGGCCATGCGGGGGATGCACTGCAAAATCCGGTACTGCTGGTATCGTTTATTCTTGACATTCGGTACTGCCGG
>CAYXMY010000058.1:0-18080 GCA_964466155.1 uncultured Caenibius sp.
GTGGCCGACGATATCGCGCTGATCGAGGAAGTGCAGATCGTGATCCTCGTCGCGGGCGAATACGATCTCGAAATTCAGGTCCTGGCGCGCAGCCTTGGCGAATTGACCGCCGTGCTGGAGGACAGGATCGGGCGGATCGAGGGGGTCATGGCGATGGCCCCCGGTAGCGCCACGCGCATTTCCAAGCACGAATACCAATGGGTGCCGTTCACATGAAGCCGATCCAGCTTGACGATCTCGATCGCCGGATCATCGCCCGTCTGGGGGAGGATGCGCGCACCAGCATGCGGCAGATCTCGCGCGAACTGGATGTTTCGGAAGGCGCGGTGCGGACGCGGGTGAAGCGCCTGCACGACGCGGGCGCGGTGCGCATGGCGGTCATCACCAATGCGGCGCTGCACGACCGCTTCCCCGCCTTCCTGTGGATCGATCTCGCTTCGCGGGAGATGGCGCAGGACGTGGTTGCCGCTTTGAAGGCAATTCCCGAAATCACGTTCGTTTCGACCATGCTGGGCCGGGCCGATGTGCTGGCGATCACGCTGGCGGGCGATTCCGGCGATCTGGCCTGCTTCGTTCACGAAAAAGTCCGCAATGTTCCGGGCATCGCGGATATCCGCTGGACCCTGGGGTATCGCATGAAGAAGCACCTCTACGGCAAATGCGCCATCGTCGATTGATTGAGATGTGCGCTTCCTTTGCGATGCTGAGTCGCGCCTGAAAAGCGCGGGGCTGGCGGGAAAAAGGCCCCTTGGCAATGCCCGCCGATCTCTCTGAAAGTCGCGGATTTTTGCGGTTTTGGAATTTATTTAATATATAAACTATTGACGGCGGCGCATGGCAGCGAGATAGAAGGGGCGTAGAGGCTGGCGCCAAAACCAAGAACTGCGCCGCTCTGAGGAGAGGATGCTATGGAACGTGCGCAGCGCATCGCGGTGGCGAAGCAATTGCTGGAAATGATTGACCGGAACGAAACCGAATATGGGGAAGAACCGGCATGGGAAGCGGATATCGGCCGCTTTACCGACAAGGAACGTTTCCTGAAGGAAAAGGAAGAGTTCTTCCATAACCGCCCGCAAGTGATCGCCTACACTGCGGACATCCCCAAGAATGGCGATTTTTATGCCACCGAACTGGCGGGCAAGCCGATCCTGCTGACGCGCGGCAAGGATGGCAAGGCGCGCGCGTTCCTCAACGCCTGCCGCCATCGCGGGGTGCAACTGGCCGAAGGTTGTGGCCACGGGCATACCTTCACTTGCCCGTATCATGCGTGGACGTTCAATTCGCACGGCGATCTGATCGGGGTGCCGAGCCGCGACGCGTTCGAAGGGCTGCTTGAAGATCGTGGGCTGATCGCTCTGCCGCTGCACGAAGAAGTGGGGCTGATCCTCATCCATCCGCAGCCCGATGGCGAACTCGATTTCGACGAATTCATGGGTCCGATGAAGGACGTGATCGCCGGTTATCACTATGAAAACCTGCGGTTCATCAAGGAATTCCGGACCAAGGCGCGGATCAACTGGAAGCACGCGGTCGATGGCGGCGTGGAAGGTTATCACGTGCCGTTCCTGCACCCGAACACGGTTGGCCCGATGACGCTGCCGCAGTTCCTCCATCTCGATTGCGGGCTGCATCACACGCTGATCACCACCCAGCCTTCGATCAAGGAAATGAAGGACCTGCCGGAAGATCAGTGGCCGGAATACTGCAATTTCTCGACCACCAACGCGATCTTCCCGAACACCGTGGTCGGCGTGGGCGAAATGATCGGTTTCTTCCAGCGCAGCGATCCGGGCAACGAGCCGGGCGAATGCGACTACATTTTCCGCGTCTATGGCTGGGGCCACAACCCGACCGAGGAAGACCGCCAGCGGGACGATTACGTTGCCGACATGCTGATCCAGGTCGCGATGGACGAGGATATGAAGGTGCAGTCCAATTCGCAGGTGATGATGGAAGGTGGCGCGGTGCCGTCGCTCATCTTCGGGCGCCGCGAACAGAACGTTTCGCGCATGCACCGCAATTATGACCGTCTGATCGGCCACGATGTCGAAGCCGCGCTGGCGGCGGAAAGAGGCAAGAAGCTGCGGCAGGCTGCCGAATAGGCACCTGTTTGAAAACAGAACGATAAACAGAAACCATATCGGCCCGGCCAGCCTTCATAGGGTGGCCGGGTTTCTTTTTGCCTGCGGGCACGGCTTGCAATACGCGATCGGGAAGACGCCAGGAATGATGGGCGTAAGGTTTGATCCTGGCAGTTTCTGCGCTTGCTGCCAGCCACAATGCGTTCAGGATATTATGCTTCGGCTTCGTGTTCGAGGCTGTACTGGTCGGTCAATGTGCTGACTTCGTGGCTGTGGCCGAATTCGTCGGTGAAGCCATATGCCGCGCCTGCTTCGGCCGACCACATATGGGTGCCAGCGCGCGCCATCACCTGCGGATCGGCCGCCAGCGCCACCACGGCCCGCCCGGTATAGCGCGGCGTTTCCGGCTTGCTCGGGTCGGCGGCATATCCGTTGGGCCATACCGCCATCACTGCCACATGATGCGGTTGCAGTTCCAGCGCGGTGTCATGAGTCAGGCGGGCGATGGCTGCCTTGCCGATGCCATAGGCGGTGTTGTAGCGGTAACGCAGCGCCCCGCGCCCCGAAATGTTGACGATCAGCCCCGGCTTGGCAGCGCTGGCAGATTGCATCATCAGCCGTGAGGCATGGGCGGTGGTGAAATAAGCTGCCCGCCCCGGAACCTCCACCACGCTGTGCCAAAGATCGTCCGGAACTTCCCAGATCCGTTTGCCGATCATGCCGGGGAAAGTCGGAGTGGAAAAGACGCTGTTGACGGCCACATCAAGCCGCCCGCGATCCCGCTCGATTTCAGCAATCACAGCGGCCAATTGCTGCGGATCGGCGCAGTCGCAAGGGATTGCTTTCCCGGTTCCGCCCAAGGATCGGATGGTGTCCAGCGTGTGTGTCAGCGTATCGGTGCGGCCATCACCGGCGGTGCCCGCTGTGCGTCCGAGCAGATAGACGAAGGCGCCCGCTGCGCCGAGTTCAATGGCGCAGCCTTGCCCCATGCCCCGGCTCGCGCCGGCCACCAGTGCCACCCGGCCATTCAGTCTGTTCAAGCGTCATCCTCCCGGTTCGATACGATTGCACGGTTGGTCTAGCCGGTTTGCGGTTCCGGTGCATGCGGCGTTTTGGGCTAACCGATGGAGCGATGAAATGCCGGAATAGGCTGCCCGATTCGCACAATTGCGCCAAGGTACAATGGCGGGCCAGCATCGCATAAAGGGCACGGCAATCGCGGAGCTTGCGGGCAAATTGCTGCGGACTCGGTCTAATGGTGTCGCGGGTTTCTGGGGGTGAGAGAGGCAAGTTCATCCCCCTGGTAAAAAGCGGCCTTCGGTCAGAGGCGGCTAACCTTATGGTTTGCAATCGATAACCGCATGGCCCTCCGCAATGTTTGTCGGTCCGGCCATGACCCTTTTGACATTCGGGAAGCCCGGCATCGGTCCCGCGGGTTGGACACGCCTGCCACCCCATTTTTTAGGACGTATGGTGCGCTTTCGCCGTGACAAGGCGATTTAATATATGGTATCCATAAAATGGTCGTCTTCGGGGCGGATTACGGAAAAATATTGGAGAGAGTGATGGCAGAAATCTTGATCAAGGGCGGGACAGTCGTGGATGGCACGCTGGCCCCCGCCTATGCGGCGGATGTGCGCGTATCGGGTGACCGAGTGGTGGAAATCGGCGCCGATCTCGCCGCGCGGCCGGGTGAGGAAGTGGTCGATGCCGCCGGGTGCTATGTCACTCCCGGTTTTATCGAACCGCACACCCATTTCGACGCCACGATGTGGTGGCAGGACGATCTCAATCCGCTGCCGGGCTACGGCGCGACGACGATCGTCATGGGCAACTGCGGTTTTTCGCCCGCCCCGATTTCCGACGACATGAAAGTGCGCGATGAAATCGTCGGCATTTTCGCCTTCTTCGAGGATATCGACAAGGAAGCCTTCGTCAACGAACTGCCGTGGGACTGGCGCAAGTGGTCCGAATACAAGGCGTCGATGACCTCCAAGGTCAAGCTGCCGCTGAACTACGCGGCATTTGTCGGCCACATCGCCATTCGCCTGGCGGTGATGGGCATGGAAGGGTGGACGCGCGCCGCGACGGATGAGGAAATCGCGCGGATGTGCGAACTGCTCGACGATGCGTGCAAGGCGGGCGCAATGGGCCTGTCGACCAACCAGCTCGACTATGACGGCGACGAACGTCCGGTGCCGACATTTGCGGCTGAGGACAAGGAATACCGCGCGCTGCTCGAAGTGCTTGCCCGTCATCCGGGCACGGTGTGCCAGATCGTGATGGATACCTTTATCCGCCTGACCTGCCCGGCGGCGCTGGAACGCTTCGACCGGCTGTCTCAAGGCCTCGACGTTCGTATCCAGTGGGGCGGTCTGCCGACGCTCGATTTCCAGAAACCGATCCTGGACGATCTCAAGCAGCAGCATGAAAAGTTCAAGGCCGAAGGCCGTGACTTCTGGACGGCCTACACCCATGTCTCGCCGACCAACACGCTCTCGCTCACTAAGTCGCTGATCTTCGCCCAGTCGGGCGATTTCGCGTGGCACGAAGTGGTCGTCGCCGACAGTTGGGAAGAAAAGGAACGCCTGCTCGCCGATCCGGCTTGGCGCGCGCGTGCCCGCGAAAGCTGGGACACCAAGGCTTGGGCTCATGCCCCGATGAACAATCCCGACCGTCTGCTGTTGCGCAATTCGGATAACGGCGTCGGCCCGATGAATCTCACGCTGGTCGACTACATGAAGATGACCGGGATCGAGCATCGTTCGGATGCGATGGCGGACTGGATTCTGCGCAACGGCGTGAAATCCACCGTCCACATGGCGCCGTTCCCGATGAACGAGGAAGTGATCCTGGAGCTGATCCGCGATCCCAAGTCGGTCGGCAACGTGTCGGATGCCGGGGCTCATGCGCAGATGTTCTGCGGCCCGGGTGAGAACATGCTCTACTTCACCTACTACGTGCGGCAGGGCAAGATCACGATCGAGGAAGCCGTGCACGTGCAGACGGGCAAGCTGGCCGAGCATTTCAACCTGCAGGGCCGGGGCGTTCTGGCCGTGGGCAACCCGGCGGATATCACCGTGTTCCACATGGACGAGATCGAACGGCGCGAAGAGCGCAAGATTTTCGATGCGCCCGATGGCATGGGCGGGATCACCTGGCGTTATACCCGCGATCCGGCGCCGATGCGCCTGACGCTGGTGAACGGCACCCCCACGTTCGACCGCAACGGCGCCACCGGCACGCGGCCGGGCGAGTTCCTCGCGCCCGCGCCGGAGTTCCAGTACGCGCAGGCTGCGGAATAAGACATTGCTCATGGGGCCGGGCGAACCCGGCCCCATGCGGGGCGCTTCACCGATAATCAGAACAGAAGCCTTCGATTACGAACACCACGAAAATGGAGAGAACCCAATGGACGACTATGTTCCCTATTTCATGCGCGGGTTGCAGGAGATTCCCACCGAATCGTCCCGCCTTGTCAGCTCATCCAAATTCCTCAATCACCCGGATATCCGCGAATATGTGATGCAGGAATCGCTGCGGCGGAACGGCCGCGACATGCCGATCACTTACGGCCTGCCGAAGCTGTTTCAGGCGCTCTACGAAATCCGCGATGAAAAGCGGATCAACGAGATGCTGGCCGATCAGTGCAAGACCAAGACCGAACTGGGCGATTACTTCGAGGAAGGGTATATTTCGACCTACACCCGCGAAGATCTGAAGGTCTACGGGCCGAACACGGCGGGCGGGGAATACTACCACTATCTGACCGCGAACAATTTCGAGATCGTGCTCGATCCGCGGATCGAAATGAATCCCGGCTGGCGCCCGCAGAGCATGCTCGATTATTGGGATCTACGCACCGGCCAGACGCATGATTTCGATCACCTGCTGGGCGGGGCGGGCTTCGATTTCCTCGGTGAAACGACGCCGCTGTTCATGCGTATCGAAGGCTATTTCGCCTATTTCGACGATCCGGAACTGGCCGGCGAACTCAGCACGCTGCTGGCGGTGATGGCACTGCCCACGCTGATGCGCACGATCATCCATTATCCGTCGACCTGGCCGGCGATGTCGCGGCACATCACCAATGGCATGCGTGTGGGGCGGGAATCCGATCCGTGGTTCCTGCGCAAGATGGAGCCGATCCTCGGCATGTCGAAGGTGGATGCGCGTGCGCATATCGGGATGAAGGGGATCGAGGAAGTCGATACCAACGCCGAATCCGACGTGTGGAGCGAAGGCGCGCAATCGGCGCAATTGGTTCAGGCCGAAGCCGCCGAATAAAACGCTTTGCCGGAAGAACCATCGGGGGCGTTGCCGCAGGGCAGCGCCCCTTTTGCTAGGCTGATCGCCCAGACTGTAAACACATACCGCCCAGCACGGGTGCGGCGTCTTTCCGTGCTATCGCTTTGGCGTGGATGCGGACTATCATCGTTCTCGCGGCGCGTGTGTTGTTCGTGCCTGCTGCACAAATCCCTATGGCAAACAGGACTGATCCGATGAAACTCTACTGGACCCCCGGCTCATGCTCTCTCGCGGTGCACATTGCGCTGCGCGAAACCGGCCAGCCGTTCGACATGGCCCGGGTCGATATCATGACCAAGCAGTTGGAGGATGGCGGCGATTATCGTGCTGTCAATCCGCGTGGGGCGTTGCCCGCGCTGGAACTGGACGATGGCCAGGTGCTGACCGAAGGCGCCGTGCTGCTGCAATATGTGGCGGACAAGGCGGGCGGCGATGCGCTGCTTCCGCAGGCTCTCAACCTCCCACGCTATCGCGTGCTCGAATGGTTGAACCATCTGGCCAGCGAACTGCATAAGGGCTTTTCCGTGCTGTTCAATCCGGCCGTGCCGGATGAATTCAGGCAAATGGTCAGCGCCAAGCTGACCGGGCATTTTTCGGATATGAACGATGCGCTCGCCAGCAGCGAGTGGCTGGCGAACGATGCCTACAGCGTGGCCGATATCTACGCTTTCGTAATCTCCAACTGGGCCGGAATGGTCGGCATCGACCTGTCGGGCTTCGAAGCGCTGAGCGCATTCCGCGCGCGTGTGGCGGCCCGTCCGGCGGTGCAGGCCGCGCTTCAGGCCGAAGGGCTCGCCTGAGATGGCAATGCCCGGTTGCACGCACCATGCAACCGGGCTGCTCTCATATTTCAGCGCAATTCAATCGTGACCTGATCGATCTTCCCGTTCTCAAAGGCGTAGCCCGGAGCGGTGCCGACAGGGTACTTGCCTGCCGGAGACCCGGTATCCAGCCCGACATCGAAGGTTTCGTCGATGGAGAACATCGGCGGCGTGGCGGGCAGGGTATCGCTCGCCACAGGTTGCCCGTTGACGGACAAAGTCAACTTCCCGCCCCGGTTGTACCCTTTCCCGTCAGCGACGTCGAAATCGACCCGCAGCTTGTTCGCGCCGGGTGCAAGCGGTGCGCCCTTGAGGTCGACCGTCTTGAGATCGTACACGCGATAGGTGAAAGTCGGCCGCCGTTCGGCATCGAGATAGAGCGACCAGCCCGTCGAATGCCCCCCGATAGCAGCAATAACCCCGCGCGAATCGTCCTTCACGCCGAGATCCGATAGCAGCGTCCAGGAGCGGTTTGCCATGTGCGGCACGGCCTTTTCGGGCACGCCGATAGCCCCTTCATGATAGGTTGCCGTGGTCACGCCTTGCGCAAGATCGGGCAGGCCGCTGACGAGTTGCTGCCCCTTTAGTGGCAGCACATTGTTCGCCGCCGCTTCCTTCATGAACAGCGCTTTCAGCTCTTCCAGCTTTTCCGGATACTTGGCGGCTAGATCGGTGGACTGGGAGAAATCCTTGCGCAGATCGTACAGTTCCCACTTATCCTGCTCGAAGGGTGTATTGCCCTGGGAAATGACGTTCCAGGGCAACCGGCCATGGAATGCCGACGCCATCCATCCGTCATGATAGATCGCGCGGTTGCCGAAGACTTCGAAATATTGCGTCGTATGGCGTTCCGGCGCCTTGGCATCGTTGAAGCTGTAGATCAGGCTGGTGCCGTTCATCGGCTTTTGCGTAATGCCATTGACCACGGTGGGCGTTGCGATCCGGGCCGCCTCCAGAATGGTGGGCACGATATCGTTCACATGCCCGAACTGGCTGCGCAGGCCGCCGGGTGCTTTGATCGTGTCCGGCCAGGTCACCACCATGCCGTTGCGGGTGCCGCCGAGATGGGATGCGACGGTCTTCGTCCATTGGAACGGTGTATCGGTCGCCCAGGCCCAGCCTGAATTGACATGGGCATAAGCTTCGGCGCTGCCAATCCGGTCCATCCCGGCCATTTTCATCTGATCGGTTTCCGGCAGCCCCTGGATCGGGGCCATGTAATTGAGACTCCCGCCGAGGCCGCCTTCCGCGCTCGCGCCGTTATCGCCCACGATGTAGATAAACAGCGTGTTGTGGAATTGGCCTGTGTCCTTCAGTTCCTTGACCAGACGGCCGATCTGATCATCGGTGTGGGCGAGGAATGCGGCATAGGCTTCCATTTCGTGGGCCGAGAATTTCTTCTGATCCGGTGTCAACGTGTCCCAGGCGGGCAGCTGTTGGGGGCGCGGCGTCAGCTTGGTGTCGGCGGGAACGACGCCCAGGCGTTTCTGCCGGGCGAGGATTTCCTCGCGCAGCTTGTCCCAGCCCTGATCGAACTTGCCGCGATAGCGATCGATATATTCCTTGGGCACCTGGATCGGCGCATGAATCGCACCCGTGGCGAGATAGAGGAAAAACGGCTTGTCCGGGGTGACCGATTTCTGCGTGCGGAGCCACTTGATCGACTGGTTCACGATATCGTCGGTCAGATGATATTCGTCACCCGCTGGGCGCATGATGGGGGTTGTGCCATCGTACAGGGTGGGGTCGAACTGATCCGTCTCACCCCCTTGGAAACCATAGAATTTCTCGAACCCTTCGCCCGTCGGCCAGCGGTCGAACGGGCCGCTTTGCGAGGCTTCCCAATCGGGGGTTTGGTGCCATTTGCCGAAGGCACCGGTGCTGTATCCGTTTTGACGCAGGATTTCGGCGATGGTGGCCGTATCCTTGGTATGGAAGCCCGAATAACCGGGCCGCGCATCCGCTGAATTCATCACCGCGCCGATACCCGCGGCATGCGGATTGCGGCCCGTCAGCAGCGAGGCGCGCGTGGGTGAACAGATCGCGGTGGTGTGAAAGCGGTTATAGCGCAATCCTTCCTTGGCGAGTTCGTCGAGCGTGGGCGTCAGCGCCGGACCGCCGAACGTGGCCGCTGCGCCGAAACCGACATCGTCCAGCAACACCAGCACGACATTGGGGGCGCCCGCAGGGGCATGGCGCTGATATTGCACAGGGGGTTGGGCCGGGGCTTCCTGTGCCGTGGCGGGCGTGGCCATGCTCAGTGCCATGGCCCCGGCCGACGCGGCCAGCGCCAGCCGCGTTACGGTGTAACGAATCGCTGCAGTTTTCATATCCTGTGCCCCATTCCGCGCTATCGCACGGCTTTTTGTACGAGACTATACAGTACTAAAAAGCACCGATTGCGCAAGTGGGATTCATCGTGCGAACGCCAGATGGCGGGGCCAGGCGACGGCGCTGGCGATGTGTGGAAAGCGGTTCTGCCCCTGCATCTATGCAATCATGCAAATGGATGATGACGCGAGTGCGGTGGGGGTGCAAACTTGGACTAACAAGAGATTGGGAGACAGCATGGCCGATACCGAAATCGTCATTCGTGGCGGCTTGATCTGCGATGGGACGGGGGCAGAGCCTTATCCGGGCGATATCCTGCTGCGCGATGGACGGATTGCCGAAATGGGCGAAATTACTGCGCCCGGCGCGGACGTGTTCAATGCGAGCGGATGTATCGTCACCCCCGGCTTTGTCGATCTGCACACGCATTACGATGGACAGGCGATCTGGTCCGACCGGCTTGTGCCTTCCTCCGAACATGGCGTGACCACCGCCGTTCTGGGCAATTGCGGGGTTGGCTTCGCCCCCTGCCGTGCGGAAGACCGCGAGCGGCTGATCGGCGTGATGGAAGGCGTGGAAGATATTCCCGAAGTCGTGATGGCCGATGGACTGACCTGGGATTGGGAGAGCTTCCCCGAATATCTCGATGCGCTGGAAAAGCGTCAGCGCGATATCGATGTCGCCGTCTATGTCCCTCATTCGGCCCTGCGCGTGTTCGTGATGGGTGAACGCGGCGCGGCGCGCGAACCGGCAACGGCAGCCGATCTCGAACGGATGCAGGTTTTGCTGCGCGATGCGATGAAGGCTGGCGCGTTGGGGTTTGCCACATCGCGCCAGTTCATCCACCGCACGCATGACGGTGCGATGATCCCCAGCTTCGATGCGGCGGAAAACGAACTGCGCCTGCTGGTGGAGGCGATGGGGCCGAAAGGTGTGTTCCAGATCGTGCTCGACACCCCGCACAGCACCTGGACGGAAGAACTCGCGGTGGTGCGCCGGGTGATCGGCACCACCGGCTGCATGACGATGTTCACGCTGGGGCAAGGGGCTGTCGATCCGGATGAGTGGCGCGGCGCGCTGGCGCTTGTCGATACGGCGAACGCCGAAGGGCAGACTATCCGTGCGCAAGTGTTCCCCCGCCCCATTGGCATCCTGATCGGGCATAACCTTTCGGCCAACCCGTTCATGGACCGGCCGGGCTATCGTGCGCTTCCCACGGACTTGGCTGCGCGTGTTGCGGCGCTGCGCGATCCTGCGGTCAAAGCGCAAATCCTCGCGGAAGAAGCGACGGGTGGCGGGATGACGCCGCTGCAGGCGATGAGCACCGATTTTGCCCGCATGTTCGTGCTGGGGGATCGCCCCAATTACGAACCGCGCGCGGAAGACAGCATCGCCGCGCGGGCGGCGGAACTGGGCGTAACCCCGCACGATCTCGCTTACGATCTGCTGCTGGAAGATGATGGGCAGGCCATGCTCTATGTCGCGGTGGGCAATTATGGGCAGGGCACGCTCGATCCCATCCGGGAGATGATGCTGGACGACAACACCGTGCTCGGCCTCGGCGATGGCGGGGCGCATTACGGGATGATCTGCGATGCCAGCTTTCCCACCTTCATGCTCAGCCACTGGGTGCGTGACCGGGATCATGGACGTCTGCCTTTGCCCTGGGTGGTCAATGCCCTGACGCGCACTCCGGCGCATGCAGTGGGGCTGCACGATCGCGGGGTGCTGGCGCCGGGTCTGAAAGCGGATATCAACGTGATCGATCTGGCCCGCGTCGCCTTGCACAAACCTTCGGTGCGCTACGATTTGCCCGCAGGGGGCAGACGATTGACCCAAGGGGCAGACGGATTTGTGGCCACCTTCGTCAACGGCGTGCCGATCCAGCGCGGTGGCCAGCCCACGGGGCGGCTTCCGGGGCAAGTGATCCGCCAGACTGCGACAGCTTAACTACAGACACGGACAAAGGATTGTTTCGATGATGGGACAGAATGGCGGCGACGCCGTATGTGCGGCGCTGGATGCGCTGGGTGTGGACGTGATATTCGGCATCCCCAGCCAGCATAACCTTGCGCTTTACGATGCACTGGCACGCAATGGCCGCATTCGCATGATACCTTCGCGGCATGAGGCGGGGGCGGTGCATGCCGCCGATGGTTATGCGCGGGCCACGGGCAAATTGGGCGTCGCCATCACCAGCACCGGGCCGGGGACGGCCAATGCGGTGAACGGGCTTTACGAAGCGGGGTTTGCATCTTCCCCCGTGCTGCTCATCACCACGCAAGTGGACCGGGTGCATCTGGGGCGCGGGCGTGGCTTCATTCACGATGCAGAAGGGCAACAGGCCATGTTGCGCAGCGTCACGCGGCGCGCCGAATGCGTGATGCATCCCGAACGGATCACCGATACGATCCTTTCGGTTGCCGCCGATATCCTCACCGGAAGGCCGCAGCCGGGGGCGGTGGAAATCCCGACCGACCTGCTCTCCACCCCGGCTCCGGCGGGGCAAATGCCTTTCGCCAGCCCCGAACGGCTGATCCCCGATGCCGCCTCGCTCGACAAGGCAGCGGCGTTGCTCGCCGGGGCCAAGCGTCCGCTCCTATGGCTTGGCGGCGGCTGTGTCACCGCCGATGCGGCGCGGGAAGTGCGCGACCTTGCCGCACGGCTTGGCGCGCCCGTGGTCAGCTCGCTCAACGGGCGCGGCGTGGTCGCAACGGACGATCCGCTTTTCGTGGGTAGCCAGACCCATTATCCGCAATTCCGCGCCTTGATCGAGCAGTCCGATCTGGTGCTGGCCATCGGAACCCGGTTCCAGGCAGTGGCGACATGGTTCTGGTCGATCCCGATGCCCCCGCGCCTGATTCATATCGATGCCGACGTCACCATGATCGGGCGTAACTATCCGGCGGAAATCGGTATTGTCGGCGATGCCAAACTCGCTGCTGCGGGCCTCGCGCAGCGGCTCGACGCAAGCGCCGTGGATGCGGACTACATCGCCCTTGCCGCGCAGGTGCGCGGGGAATTGGCGGAGGAGACGGAACGCCGGATCGGCGCCGACCATCGGCAGATCTGCGATGCGATTGACCGGATCGCCCCGCAGGAACGCAATCTCGTCTGCGATGCGACGATGGCAGGCACGACCTGGGGCAATCTGCGGCTGCCGATCCGGCAACCGCGCCAGTTTACTTATGCCACCAGTCTTGCCATCGGTCCGGCGCTGCCGCTGGGGCTGGGCGCGGCAATCGGTTCGGGCAGGCGGACCATCGTCCTGCACGGCGATGGCGGGATCATGCTCAGCCTCGGCGAACTGGCGACGGCGGCGGAAAGCAAGGCGCCCTTGACCGTGCTGGTGTTCAACAATCAGGGGTATGGCAGCCTCAAGTTCCTTCAGACCGCATACGGCACACCGCATATCGGGGTGAAATTGCTGACGCCCGATTTCGCGGCGCTGGGGCAGGCGATGGGATTGCCTTCGCGGCATGTCGCCACGGTCAGCGATTTTGAAACCGCCTTTGCCGAGGCGATGGCCAGCGATGGGCCGAACCTGATCGAAATCGATATCACGGACATGGCGCCGCTGGCGATGTGATCCGATGCGGTGGAGCAGCGCTGACAGGCTGCCCCGAAACCGTTGCCTGTGATGCAATGGGTATGCGAAACAGAATGGGTATGGCAGGCGCGGATTGGGCCGCTGGCCACGGGGGAGAGTTTGGATGAGCAGAACGGCGCAACGCAGCATAGTGTGGTCGTTAGGAGGGTTGCTGGTGCTGGTCGGCCTTGCACTCGCCATTGGCGGGGTGCAGCTCGCCATGCTGGGCGGGTCGCTCTATTACCTGCCCACCGGGCTGGCCTGCCTCGTTTCCGGTGTTCTGATTTGCCGGGGCAGCAAGCGCGGTGTGTGGCTCTATTACGCGGTCTGTGCCGCTACCGTCGTCTGGGCTCTGGCCGAGGTGGGCGCGCATTTCTGGCTGCTCCTGCCGCGCGTTGCCGGGCCGTTGGTGCTCCTGCTCTATATGTTCACTCCGTGGGTCCGGCGTGCGGTTGGGCTGGGTGGAACTGCCCGGCAAATGGGGGCGAAGCCCGTGGCTGCGGCAATGGGGGGCCTCCTGGCGCTCGCGGCCGGGGCCTATGCCTTGCACGAAGCGCCGGGATGGGCCGAACCCGCGGCACCGCAGGCGGACCTTGCCCCCGCCTCCAACTGGGCCGATTATGCGGGAAGCAAGGCGGGCCAGCGGTTCGCGCCCGCCGCGCAGATCACCCCTGCCAATGTTGCCGATCTCGATGTCGCATGGACATACCGTTCGGGCGATCTGCCGAGAGGCGGTGCGCCGCAGATGTTCGAGGCGACCCCGCTGCAAATCGGCGATACGCTTTATCTCTGCACCCCGCACAATATCGTGATCGCGCTCGACGCCGATACGGGCAAGGAACGCTGGCGCTACGATCCCAAGGTCGACGCGACAGGTGTTTACACTGTCGCCTGCCGGGGTGTTTCCTATCACGCGGCCGCCAGTGCGGCGGGCGGGGCTTGCGCACGGCGGATCATCGTTTCGACCATCGATGGGCGGATGCTTGCCGTCGATGCCGCCGATGGGAAGCCTTGTCAGGATTTCGGGCAGGGCGGGCAGATATCCTTGCGTACGGGCCTTGGCACTGTGAAAGGCGGGATGCAGTTTGTCACATCGCCCGCGATCATCGTCGGCAATGCGGCGGTGGTCGGCGGTTTCGTGCTCGACAACATGGGGACGGACGAACCTTCCGGCGTGGTGCGCGCCTTCGATGTGACCAGCGGCAAGCAATTGTGGAGCTGGGACGCGGGCAGCCCCGATCCCAACGCGGTGCCGGGGGCAGGAAAAACCTATACCCCCAGTTCGCCCAACGCATGGAGCCTGTTCAGCGCGGACGAGGCGCTGGGGCTGGTGTATATTCCCACCGGCAACCCATCGCCCGATCATTTCGGCGGGCAGCGCAGCCCGGCGATGGAACGCTATGGCAGTTCGGTCGTCGCGCTCGATGCGGCGAGCGGCAAGGTGCGCTGGGCGTTCCAGACCGTGCATCACGATCTGTGGGACTATGACGTGGCGTCGCAACCCGTGCTGGCCGATGTGCCGGTGAACGGCGCCGTAGTGCCCGCCTTGATCCAGGCGACCAAGCAGGGCGAGGTATTCCTGCTCGACCGCCGCACGGGCAAATCGCTGGCCCCGGTGAAGGAAATACCGGTGCCGCAGGGCGCCGTGCCGGGTGAACGCTATTCCCCCACGCAACCGGTCAGCCAGGCCTTTCCCAGCCTCGTGCCGCCTGTCATGCGCGAAGCGGATATGTGGGGGGCGACGCCGATCGATCAGATGTGGTGCCGCATCGCCTTTCGCAAGATGCGTTATCAGGGGCGCTTCACCCCGCCTTCGCTGGATGAAAGCCTGATCTATCCCGGCAACAACGGGATCATGAACTGGGGCAGCGTGGCGGTGGATCAGGGGCGCGGCATCATGGTGGTGCCGACCTCCTACATGCCGCTGAAGCTGAAGCTCATCCCGCGCAAGGAAGCCCCGCAATCAGGCGCAATCGCTATCGAAGGACGCGGGGCGGTATCGCCCATGGCGGGCACGCCCTATGCCGTGCGGACGGAACGGCCCTTCGTTTCCCCGCTGGGCATCCCCTGCAACGCGCCGCCGTGGGGGCGGTTGACGGCAATCGATCTCAAGACCCGGCAAATCCTGTGGCAGCGCCCCCTGGGAACCACGGCCGATCATGCGCCGCTCGGCATTCCTGTACCCGGCGTGTTCAATCAGGGCGGGGCGATGGTGACGCAAGGCGGTCTCGCCTTTATCGGGGCGACGATGGACAATTACCTGCGCGCCTTCGATGTGAAGACTGGCGAGGAAGTGTGGAAAGGCCGTTTGCCCGCAGGCGGGCAGGCATTGCCGATGAGTTACATCTCACCCCGCACGGGCAAGCAATATGTGGTGATCGCCGCCGGGGGGCATGCTTTCATGGATACGACTATCGGCGATTACGTCGTTGCCTACAGCCTCAAACGGGGCAAGGCTGCGGCTGCCGTTCACTAAGAAGGAATAGACCATGCGCGCCGCCGTATTTGAAGAAGCCGGACGCCCGCTTACCGTGACCACGGTGGACGATCCGCGCCCGGCACCCGATGAAGTGGTGATCGAAGTCGCCCATTGCGGCATCTGCGGATCGGACCTGCATGTGACCGAATTCGGCTTCGTGCCGAGAGGAACCGTTCTCGGCCATGAATTCGCAGGCACGATTGTCGAGGTTGGCCGCGATGTCGCACCGCGATGGAAAGTCGGGGATCGCGTCACCGCGTTGCCGATCAAGACTTGCCAGAAGTGCGAACCCTGCGCCGATGGCCTGCCCAGCCTGTGCAGTTCCGGCCTGTTCACCGGCACCAATCTCGAAACCCCGGGCGCCTATGCCCAATATGTGAAGGCGCGCGGGGTGATGTTGCAGGCATTGCCCGCGGGCGTTTCCTTTGCTGAAGGGGCGATGGTGGAACCGCTGGCCGTGTCCCATCATGCGGTGGAGATGGCTGGCAATATCGAAGGTGCCTCCGTCCTGGTGATCGGTGCGGGGCCGATTGGCGTGGGCGCCGCCCTGTTCGCCCGGCTGGCAGGGGCGCGGCATGTGGTGGTCAGCGAACCTTCGCCCACGCGGCGTCAGCGCGCTCTCGATGTCGGGGCGACACATGCCCTCGATCCGAAGGCAGGCGACGTTGCCGAAGGCTTTGCCAGGATCGCGGGCTGCCGCCCGCAGGTGGTGTTCGAATGCGTTGGCAATGCGGGGCTCTTGCAGCAGGCGCTCGATCTGGTTGGCGTGCGGGGGCGCGTGGTCGTGGCGGGCGTATGCTTCGAAGAAGACCGGATTCGCCCGCTTGCCGGGATTACCAAAGAAGTGAGCGTGCAATTCTCGCAATGCTATACCGAGCATGATTTCGCCGGTGTGATCGACGCCCTGGCCAAGGGGCGGGCCGATGCTAGCCCGATGCTGACACAGATCATCAGTTTCAACGAATTGCCCGATGCGTTCGAAGCGCTGCGCAAGCCGACCGATCAGTGCAAGCTGTTGATCGATCCGCACGCGCCCGGCTGATCCCGATGCGGCGCGGCACCCCCACTTCGGTCTCCCGCGTTTTGGATGCTTGAAGAAAAAGAAAAAAGGAAATGACAATGGCAACGAACCAATCGGCACGGCTCCGGCGTTTTCGTCCCTGGCTGGTGGGAATGGCGGGTATCGCGGCTGCGGTCGCGCAGGCGAATGCGGCATCGGCGCAGGATGCGAGCGTGGCGGGCACGGGCATAACCCCGATGGCGCCGCCGTTGCAGGCCGTGGCGCCAAAGGGGGCGCCCAATGTCGTGTTGGTGCTGCTGGACGATGTGGGCTTCGGCGCATCGGCCACCTTCGGCGGGCCATCGGCAACGCCCACGCTCGATACCCTGGCGAAGGATGGCCTGCGCTACAACCGGTTCCATACCACGGCGATCTGTTCGCCCACGCGCGCTGCTTTGCTGTCAGGCCGCAATGCCCATGCGGTGGGTATCGGCGCGGTGATGAACACCGCCGACAGCCGCCCCGGCTATCGCGGTGTCCATGCGCGCGACGCGGCGACGATTGCCAAGATGCTGCGCGATGCAGGCTACAACACGGCCGCATTCGGCAAGTGGCATCAGACAGCCGATTGGGAAGTATCGCAAAGCGGACCGTTCGACCGGTGGCCGACCGGGGAAGGGTTCGAGAAATTCTATGGCTTCATGGGTGGGGAAATCGACCAGTTCGACCCCACGCTGGTGGAAGGGACCACCCCCATCCTGCGCCCGGCGGGCAAGAACTATCATCTGACCGACGATCTTGCGACCCATGCCATCGACTGGATGCACCAGCAGCACGCGCTGACGCCTGACAAGCCGTTCTTCCTTTATTTCGCGACGGGGGCAACTCATGCACCGCTGCAAGTGCCCAAGGAATGGATCGCGCGTTACAAGGGCCAGTTCGACGATGGCTGGGATGCGCTGCGGATCAAGATCCTCGAACGGCAGAAGAAGCTCGGCGTGGTCCCGGCCGATACGGTGCTGACCCCGCGCCCGGAAGGTCTGCCCGCGTGGAACACGCTCAGCGCCGATGACAAGAAGATCGCCGCGCGCCTGATGGAAACCTATGCCGCGTTCCTCGCCCATACCGATTACGAAGTCGGGCGGCTGGTGCAAAGCCTGAAAGACAGCGGCCAGTATGACAATACCATGTTCATCTACATCGTGGGGGACAATGGCGGTTCTGCCGAAGGCGGGCTGGATGGCAGCATCAACTACATGGGCAAGCTGCAGGGCGTGCCCGAAGACCGTGCCAAGGTCCTCGCGCGGCTGGACGATATCGGCAATGCCGAAACCTATCCGCATTACAACGCAGCCTGGGCCTGGGCGCTCAACGCACCGTTCCAGTGGACCAAGACGGTGGCTTCGCACCTTGGCGGCACGCGCAATCCGATGGTCATCACCTGGCCGAAGGTCATCACCGACAAAGGCGG
>CAYXMY010000059.1:0-17391 GCA_964466155.1 uncultured Caenibius sp.
TCGCTGGTCTGCTGAATCAGTTCGACCTGCATATCGTTCTGATAACCCATGGCGACATCCATCGTCACGGTCGTCTGCTGGCCGCGGCAGACGCCTTCCATCTGTACATTGCGGAACACCATCCAGGGGCCGATACCCATCGTATCCTGCCAGTGCCGGATGCCGGCGTCGAGATCCTTCACGACATAACCGAGCTGAACAATCTGTCCGTATTTCAGATGCGACATAGTCAAAATCTCCCTTGGATTGTGGATCGGGGGCTTGTCTTGCCATCGCTTGCCGCGATTCCAGCCAGGCGACAAAGCCCATATATCGAATGTCGTGCGAAATAGAGTGAACTGAAGGTTCGGTCAAATGGTGATTGGCCGATAGCAGTCATTGGCCCAGCCATCAGGAAGCGAGAAATGCTGCCAGTTCTTCGGCAACGAGGCGCACCTGCATTGCCATGTCCTCAGCCGACCAGAGTGTGTTGCGTGAATGATCGCCGCACAAGTGATCGATCCGTATGAGCAGGAGCTGCGCGCGCGCTCGCTCGCGGGAGAGGGGGGCAGTGTCAGGTGACATTGCCGCAGTCGCAAAACCGCCGATCCCGGCTGCACCCAATCGATCGATCAACCGGTTGCGTTCATCCCGTAGCCGCCGTTCGAAATCGGGTTCGAATACCGGCAATTGCAGAACGAGATGCGAAACGTAGCCATGGTCGATATACAGCTTACTAAGCTTCGCGATCCAGCCGCACAGACTGTCGATATCGGTTGGGGCGATGGTCCCCAATTCCAGGCAGAGCGTTTGCCAATCTTCGGCAATGGTTTCGTAGATCGCCGTCGCCAGCGCCAGCTTGGATTCGAAGTGAAGATAAAAAGTCGTCCGCCCGATCCCGGCGGTGCGGATGATGTCGTCGATCGTCGTCTCGATGTAGGATTTTCTGCTCAGCAACTGCGCTGCCGCGGTCATGATCGCGGTTCTTGTCTGGCGGAGGCTTTCTTCCTGCGATGCGGTGCGCCCGGCGGGACGCCCGCGTTTGCGCTTGGGAACCGGGGTGGGAGTAGGGGGTGTCACGGTCATGGTCATCGCCACAATTCTAGCCGCTTGGCGGGCAATGCCAAGGGCAGGCAAACCTTCGGAACGCCCATTGCAATCGCCTGGGCATTTCCGCCCGAAAATTCCTACCTGCCTGGCCGGTCGTGGTGGGACGGTATGTCCACTTGCGCCGATGGGATTAAACTGCGAGGCATCGGTTGGACGATACCCCCGAGGCGGGGAGAACAAGGAGTCCTGGGCGATGCCAAGCCATGATCGAAGCGCGATGCAGGAATTTCGCCGGATGCTCAAATGGATCATGCTGGCTGCGGTGCTGATGGTTGCGGGCGCCATCGCCTATCTTGCGGAAATGGATTCCTTGTCGGTCCACGCCGTGATCGCGAGCGTTTTGGGGGTATTCTTTTCGGTGCTGCTGGGTTGCGGTCTGTTTGCGCTTGCCTTTTTCAGCGACAAAAGCGGCCATGACGATGACGTGACCGATGCGGCCAAGGGCAATCGTCCGCCACGGGATTGATTGCAGCCTTGGGGCCGGCCTAGACAGTGGCGATAGGCGTTGCTGGCGATCCTACCGACCCCGGAAGCCGCAATGGCGGCGCGGTCAACAGAAAGGCGCTGCGGTCGTGTGCCAGCAGCCAGTCGGCGAGTTCGTAAAGCTGCCATAGCTCGCCCAGATGAATGCCGAGCTTGAACAGGCACAATTCGTGGATCGGCAGGATCGCATGGTTCGCGCCGGGAGGATTGTCCCAGTCATAGGCTTCGACTGCCAGATTATCCGAACAGATCGCGACAATGCCGCTATCGTCGATCCAGCGCAGCAGCTTTTCGTCCTTGCCATCGAGCCCCGCGCCGAGTTTGTCGAGCTTGCTGCGGTCGGGCTGCCGGTTCATGGAAAGCACCGCCTCGTCATAGCCGGTGTGCATCAGCAGGAAATCGCCCTGCTGCACGTCGACCTTTTGAGCATCGATCGTGTGCATGACATCGTCATAGCTGATGGGGCGATAATCCGTGCCGAACATCGCCTTGAAGTTGAGCATCACGCCGCGCCCCTGAACCCCGGCCGTGGCCATGTTCTCGATGCCCAAGGCCTTGGCATAGGGGCCTTCGGGATGATCGGGGCCAAGCAGATGCTCGTCCGCACGGTAGCCGTTGTAGAAAACCTTTTCGGCCACCCCGTCGCCATCGGCATCGAACTTCTGCCCCATATGGGCGAGGGAATCCCACTGCGTTGAAAACTGGGTGTAGAGAACAACGCCGTCGTCGCACATGACGTCGGAACAATGGTCCGTCACCTGATTGTAGGCGGGAACGCCGTCGATCTGTTCGACGAACAGGCGGGGCGGCTTGCGCATCGGAATCATCTGGCCGGGATAGTCGAGCGGCAGCGACAAGGTGAAGGCAATGCCTTCCCGCACTTCGCGGACACCGGCCAGCCTGCGTTCCGGGGTGAGGAGGTTCATCCGCCCGCGCTGATCGTCCGGTCCGAAATCGCCCCAGTTCGATCCTTCCGGCCGTTGCTTCCAGCGCATGCTGCCATTCCTCCGTTCTTGTGTCCTGTGCAGGTGTGCGATGGAATATCGTCTGTCAAAGGCAAACAGCCCGGATGAAAGAGAAGCCTGCCATATTCTCCGAACTGGCAAACCGCGCATGTGTTGTGGTGACGCGCGAATGTTGCAATGAAGGCGCGGGACTTGCGGGTGGAAAAAAGAGAATCCAAGGGAGGAGAGCCCTTTGAACGGTCGTGACGCCATTGCCTCCGGCACTCGCCTTGTGGTTCGGGTGCCGGGCGGCGCGGATTTACTGGAACAGCCGGAATATGCGGCACGGATCAACCGCCAATTGCCCGCGGGTATGGCGGTGGTCTGCGCGGAAATGCGCCGGGGTGTCGATGGGCGCGACTATGTCCGCATCGCCAGTCCGGCAGGCTGGGTGGAGGAGGGCAATCTCGAAATGGCGCCGACCTTACCGCCTGCGGGGTTGGATTTCGAAACATTCAAGGCGCGCCATCGCTTGCTCGTGCCAGGCGATTATCATGCTCTCGATTTTCCGTTCACTCTGGATATGCTGCGCGAATTCGGCCCGGAATTCCTGACTGCGGCCTTTCGCAAGGCAGGAACCATCGCACCCGACAATGCCGTGACGGAGATCGTGGCGCTGGATTCGCTGGGGAAGATCGGCGCGTCGGAAAACGCTTTTCTGACCGTGCGTTATGAGCGAGCGGAACCGGGCTTGTCCGAAAAGCTTTTCGCCAAGTTTTCGCCCTTGGAAGAAGGGTACAAACACGGCCTTTCCCGGTTGGCGCAGGGCGAAATCGCGCTGCACGATTTTTCGCGCCGGGGAACACTTCCTGTGCCGGTGGCGAGGTCTTACTTCGCCGATTATTCTTCATACACCGCCAACTATATCCTGATTACGGAACGTATCCCCTTCGGCGCGGAACCCATTGAGCGGGCCTATCTCAAGGGATGGGATCACCTGATACCCGAGGTGGAAGAACATTATCGCGTGCTTGCGCGGTCATTGGCGAAGCTGGCCGGGGCGCACAAAGCGGGCAGGCTGGGCGACGATGTCGAAACCCTGTTCCCTTTCGCCCGCTCGGCACGCGATTTCGCCCCCATTGACGATGTGGCCGGGCGAGTGGACCGGCTGATCGATTTCGTTGTCCGCGTCGCGCCGCAACTCTTTGTCGAAGGCGCGGACGATTCGCGATTTCTTGGGCGCTTGCGCGATGATCTGATCTTCGGTCTGCAGCGCAAGGATGCGATAGTCGCCTACCTCCACCGGGATGTGGATTACGTCAGCTTCTGCCATCCCAATCTGAATCCCGACAACGCATGGTTCTGGCGTGACGAGCGGGGGCAATTGCAGGCAGGGTTGCTCGATTGGGGCGGGGCAGGACAGATGAGCATCGCCCAGGCGTTGAGCGGCATGCTGATGATGGTGGAGCCTGAACGCCATCTGGCGATGGTTCGCACGGTGCTGGAAACCTTCATCGCCGGGTACGCGGCGGATGGCGGTCCACAAATCGATTTCGAGGAATTGCACCTGCAATACAAGGCATCGTTGTTTTCTACCGCGCTCGGCCTGATTGTGGGCATGATCGTCGATCTGCTGCCGCAATTCTCCGAAGAGGAATACCGGTCGATGGAAACCCGGTTCGACCGGCGTCTGCTCGACAACGGGCTCTATGCGGCCATCGTGTGGATCGATGACATGCTGCGCGAATGGCAGGATGACATGACGCCGGGCGATGCCTGCCGCCGGATCGTGGAACGCATGGAGGCGATTGCGTGATCAGTGCCGCTTGCCCAGCGGCGCACGGTTGAATATGGGCGGAAGCTGACAATCATGCACAGGTTCCTGCGGAAAAGCGGTTTGCAAGTCGTATCCGCCTATGCAGGTGCTCTCGCATAATGCTTCGTCCCGTGCGTCCGGGACTGCCGATGGAACACAAGGAGAGACCATGTCCGCCAGCCAGATCCAGAATGATGCCAGCCAGGATGCGCGTTCCGCAATGGACCGGCTGCTTTCGCCGCGTTCGATTGCCCTGATCGGCGCGTCCAACACCGCGCATCGTATTGGCGGCCTCCTGTTCGCGAATCTCAAGCGCGCCTTCAAGGGCACGCTGTATCCGATCCATCCGTCCGAACCGGAAATCATGGGGGTGAAGGCCTATGCATCGCTCGCCGATCTGCCGGAAGCGGTCGATATGGCGGTGGTTGCGGTGGCCGCGCACATGGTGCCGGATATGGTGGAAGAGGCTGCCGCTGCCGGGATCGGTGGGGCTGTGGTCGTGACTTCCGGTTTCGCCGAAGTGGGCGATGAAGGCGCGGCGCTGCAGGAACGGCTGGCGGAAATCTCCCGCCGCACCGGCATTCGTCTGATCGGTCCGAACTGCATCGGCTATTTCAACATGCATGGCGGGGTGATGGCGAACTTCGCAATCACGCCCGATGCTCCGCTGCCGAAAGCCGGTGGCACCGCGCTCGTTTCGCAAAGTGGCGGTTTCGGTTCCTATATCTCGCTGATGGCGATGCGGGCCGGATTGGGCGTGGGCTGGTTCGTCAGCACCGGCAACGAAGTCGATTGCAACGTTTCCATGGTTTGCCGCCATCTGATCGAACGGCCCGAAGTCAAGGTGCTGCTTGCCTGCATCGAAACACTGCGCGATCCCGAAATCTTCATCGAAACGGCTGAGCGTGCGCTGGCGCTCGACAAGCCTATCGTCCTGCTCAAGGCGGGCCGTTCGGAAGAAGCCGCGCGCGCCGCGATGAGCCATACGGGATCGATCACAGGGTCAGCCGATGTGCTCTATGCCGTTTGCGCCCAATATGGCGTCCACATTGCCGAAACGATGCAGGAAATGCTCGATCTCGGCCTGATGTTCGAAACCGGCAAGCGCGCGAAGGGCCGCCGTCTGGCCGTTCTCACCACCTCCGGCGGTGCGGGTGTGCTATTGACCGACGAAGCCGCCGAAGTGGGCTTGACCGTGCCCGAACTCCCGGCGGACGAGCAGGAAAAGCTCAATGCCGTCATGCCGCAGCCGTTCTTCGGCAGCATGTCGAACCCGCTCGACACCACGGCGCAGATCGTGGCGCACCAGCATGCCGCTGTCGGCATCATGGATCATCTGGGCAAAAGTCCTTCGGTCGACCTGATTACATGCGTCACCTGGGATCATACCGCCGAATTCATTCAGGCGCTGATCGACGGCGACAAGAATACGGACAAGCCGGTTTCCATTCTCTGCACCGGTTTGGTGGAGAAGGTTTCGGAAGCGGGTACTCCCTTGTATCTCGATCCTTCGCGCGCGGTTCGTCCGCTCGGCGCGCTGGTTCGCCAGTCGCTCGACAAGCCGGCCATCGTCAAGGCTCCGGCCCAGGATGAGGCACGCATTGCCCGCATGCGCGCGCTGCTCGATTCGCTCGGTGGCCGCAAGGTGCTGATGGAGCATGAAGGCAAGCAGTTGTTTGCCGAGTACGGCATTCCCGTGACCCGGGAAAAGCTGGTTGCGACACCCGAAGAGGCCGACGCGGCCGCAGCCGAAATCGGAGGCAAAGTCGCGATCAAGTATATGAGCCCCGAATTGATGCACAAATCGGATGTGGGCGGTTTGCGTCTCGGTCTCGAAGCGGGTTCGGTTAAGGCTGAGGCCGAAGCGATGCTGCAGGATGTGGCGCGCGGGGCTCCGCATGTCGAACTGTCGGGCATTCTGGTTCAGGAAATGGTCCCTGCGCGCATGGAATTGACGTGCGGGATCAAACGCGACCTTTCCTTCGGCCCGATTGTGGTGGTCGGCATGGGCGGTGTGCTGGTCGAAGTCTTGGCCGAAGTCGCCATGCTGCGCCCGCCGTTCGATGCCGCCATGGCGCGCAAAGTCGTGGCCAGCCTGTGCGACGGTCGCATTGCTTCGGCTCGCCGCGGTCTGGAACCGGCGGAAATCGATGCCGTGGTGGCAACGGTCATGGGGCTGGGCCAGATGGCGCTCGAACTGCCGGAGATTTCGGAAGTCGATGTCAATCCGGTGCGCGTGGCCAACGGCCGCGGCGTGGCGGCCGACGCGCTTGTCATCCTCGAAGGGGCAGAAGACACCGGCCACCATTGACATTCCTCCTTCCTTGGCGGTCTTTGCCCGGAACAAACGAGATCGGGAGAGCGCAAGGATGGATTTGGGAATTGCAGGCCGTAAGGCGCTTGTATGCGGATCTTCGGAAGGGTTGGGGCATGCCTGTGCCGCGGCCCTTGCCGAAGCGGGCGTGGATGTCGTTCTCAATGGGCGCGATGGCGCCAAGCTGGCTCGTGCCGCAGATGCCCTCTCGGAGCGGGTCGGGCGGACGTTGGCGCATGTTGCCGCCGATGTCACCACGCCCGATGGGCGCGCTGCCTTGCTCGAAGTATGCCCTGAACCCGATATTCTCGTCACCAATGCGGCAGGCCCGCCGCCGGGCAATTTCGTCGATTGGGATGAAGGGGATTGGCAAGCCGCGCTGTCCGCCAACATGGTCACCCCGATCATGTTGATCCGCGATACGATCAGCCCGATGCGCGACAAGGGGTGGGGGCGGATCGTCAACATTACATCGGGCGCGGTCAAGGCGCCCATCGCCCTGCTGGGTTTGTCCAATGGCGCCCGTACCGGGTTGACGGGCTTTATCGCGGGCCTTGCCCGCGAAGTGGCGCGCGATGGCGTGACGATCAACAATCTCCTGCCTGGACAATTCGAAACCAGCCGCCTGCGCAGTCTGGCAAAGGCGACGGCTGAAAATCAGGGCACCACGCCGGAACAGGTGTGGCAGAAGATGGGCCAAGCCAACCCCACGGGACGGCTCGGCCATCCGGAAGAATTCGGTGCGGCTTGCGCTTTCCTGTGCAGCCGGCAGGCGGCATACATCAATGCGCAGAATATCCTGCTGGATGGCGGAGCCTATCCGGGTACATTCTGATCGAGAGGCGGAGCGATTCCTGCGTTCTTCCGGATCGTGACGATTTGACACATGGCAGGGCTATGGCCATCTTCGCGTTTTCGGGATTTGCGGATTTCCCATTAAGAAATCCATGCAATTACCTGCTATAAAAGGATTATAAGGCCGTGTGCAAAGATGGGTATAGTTCAGGTTTACCAATAGGCCACCCGGCGGATATCGGCCCCGCAGGTAATTTCCAGAATAAGGCGAATATGGCATGACCGGCCTCCCACCCAAACTCACCGCACCCCGGATGACCGAAGAAGAGGTCATCCAGACGCTTATCGGGGGATGGGAATTGGTCCGCTGGACGACATACCATCCCGATGGCACCGAAAGCATCCCGTTCGGTGAAGATGCGATCGGGATCATCATGTACACTGCGGACGGTCATATGAGCTGCCATCTGTCCAAGGCCAACCGCCCCCTGTTTTCCGAACCCACGATCTATGACGTATCGGATGCCGATCTGGGGGCATCGGTGCGGGCCTATTCCGGCTATTTCGGCACGTTCAGCGTGGATGCGAAGGCGGGTGTCGTCACGCATCATGTTCAGGGCGCGTGGTATCCCAATTTCGCCGCCGTGGATCAGCCGCGCCGCTATGGCTTCGAAGGCGATTTGCTCTACCTTGAGGCGGAAGCTGGGGACGATCTCGTGCGGATCACCTGGCACCGCCGCAACTCGGGCACTTTATCGGGGCATTGAGGCATGACCGGATGCATGCAGACCTGCATGCATCCGGTTCCTGAGGGCAGGAGGAGAGGCGATTCATGCGTTACGTCAGTTTCATCCGTCCTGACGGATCGGCCAGTTTCGGCCGGTTGGTGGATGGCCGCATCGCCGATCTTGGTGCACCGGGTGTTTCTTCCTGGCTGCGCGATGCGCTTGCGCAAGGCAATGTGGCGGAGCTGGCGGATAGGGGATTGTGGGATTTGGGCGATGTCCGCCTGTTGCCGGTGATCCCCAACCCATCGAAAATTCTGTGCGTTGGCCTGAACTATGCGAGCCATGTTGCTGAAATGGGAAGGGAAACGAAAGGTTACCCCGCCATCTTCACCCGTTGGGCCGATACACTGGTCGCGGATGGCGGGCCGCTTGTCCGCCCACGTGAGGGGGCGGAGTTCGATTTCGAAGGCGAACTGGCTGTCGTAATCGGCAAGCGCGGCCGCCGGATCGTCCGCGAGGACGCGTTTCACCATGTGGCCGGCTATTCGATTTTCCACGATGCCTCGTTGCGCGATTGGCAACGGCACAACAGCCAATTCACGCCGGGCAAGAATTTTCCGGGGACGGGCGGTTTCGGCCCAGCGCTGGTGACGCCGGATGAAATCGACGACTTGGAGGCGCAGCGGGTGCAGACCCGTTTGAATGGTGTTGTAGTGCAGGATCAGCTGATTGCCGACATGATCCACAGCGTTGCCGATATCATCGCCTATTGTTCCACTTTCACGGCGCTGGAGCCGGGCGATGTGATCGCCACGGGCACCCCGGGCGGGGTGGGGGCAGGACGAACGCCGCCGCTTTACATGAAGGGGGGAGACCATGCCGAGATTTCCATCGGCGTAATCGGCACGCTGAGAAATCCCGTCGTTGACGAATAAGATAGCGGCGGCCGCCGCCAGCTTTAATCAGCCGAGTTAAGCGAAGAAGGCGCGTTCCGCTTCTGCACCGACAGAAACCCCGGAAAGACGCGCGCGTTGTAGAATCTTCCAGTAATAGCGGTAGCTCGCCCGATCGTAGAGTTCGCCTTTGTACTGGATCGGTCCCCAATCGACGGCTTGTGCGGCCAAGAGAACGGCTGCCGCGTCTTCGGCTTCGCTATAGTCGGGCCGCATCGCTTCCACGATGGGCACGATCTGCGCGGGATAAATGCTCCACATACGCTGGAAGCCATATTCCATGCGCGCCCGCGTGGCATCGCTGCGGACCACATCCGGGTTCTTGAGATCGAGGCAGACGTTATGCGCGGCCACCAGCCCATTGGCCAGCGCAGCAGCTACCATTTCCGCTTTGGCACGGATCAGCAGCTTGTGTTCGAACTGGCCGGGGCGGCGCATGGCGCTGGCGGGAATGGCCCCATCGTGGGCGGAAATGAAATCCATCAATCCGAAATCGAGCACGCGCATCCACGGAAGAGCGGCCATTTCCCGGACATCGGCGAGGGCGCCATGCGTTTCCACCAGGGCATGAACGGGAATTTCGCGAGTGATCCCGCGCTTGGCACAACCTTCGCGGATATGATCGATCACCGCCCCCAGTTCTGCCGCCGATGTCGCCTTGGGAACGGTGATATGCGCTACCCGATCCCCCGCCCGATCGAGCAGAATGTCGATATCCGGCAGGCAGGCGGGATGATGCGGCGCATGAACCCGCATTCCAAGCTGCCCAAACCTGTTTGCATCCGATGCGATGAGCCCCGCCACCATGCGGGCGTGAGCTTCTTCTTCTCCCGCTGCGGCCCCGTCTTCGCAATCGCCGGTAATATCGAAAATCGGACCCAGTTCTTCCTGCAAGGTAAGGGCCTTGCGGATCAGCTTTTCCGCACCCGCATAATGGTCAACCGCCGGAATCACCGGGGATTGGCGTTCGCCTTCATAGAGGGCGTCATTGGGGTGCACGGGATCGCTCATTTCTTCTGCCTGCTGCGCTGATCGGTCACGCCGGAACGGCGTGCGAACAGCCCTAGCGGCAAGTTTGCGCCTTCGTCGAGCCTGTAGTTTTCGTAAGAGTAGCCGCCGTCGCCAATCAGGCGAACAGATCGTGCTCCCCCTTCTCACACAGAGGAGGGGGAACGGCGAGATCGTGTTCCTCTACCTTTTCCGGGCAGGGACCAGGGCGAAAGACGGTGCGGCAAAAACCATCGGAGACAACCATCCAACTTTCCCAGCAGGCGGCTGTCATATGGACGGGCAGCATCCACATACCGAAGAGCCAATCCTGCTTGGGTGCCGGATTGGACGATAAGGCATTATCGAACGTGCTCTTCATCTCCATCATGCGCATCAAATACCAGTTTTAGGCGAGTCGCAGCAAACGGTTAAACGCCGCTGCGCCGCTTGCGTGCGGTGGA
This sequence comes from uncultured Caenibius sp., assembly GCA_964466155.1. Lineage (GTDB taxonomy): Bacteria > Pseudomonadota > Alphaproteobacteria > Sphingomonadales > Sphingomonadaceae > Caenibius. Next base: position 10,574 of record CAYXMY010000059.1, read on the forward strand.
TGGAGTGCGGAAGTCTAGATTTTACCGAAACGCCCCTCGAAACCGTCCGTATCGCCCTTGGCCAGATAGGTTGCCTGTTCAACCCAGCTATCCCGCCGGATACGGCCTTGGAATTTACCGAGCTGGGCATCGATACGGTCGATATCCGCTTCGCTCCACGCTGCGATCTGTTCGAACCGGGTAATACCGAGCGTTTGGAGCAATTGCGCAATTTTGGGGCCTAACCCCTTGATACGGGTGAGATCGTCGCTGTCTTGTACGGGCATGACGGCTGGTTGAGGGGAGGCAGAATCTTCCGGGGCGGCCGGTGCTGCGTCAGGCGCGGGTACGGCTTCGGCTTGCGCGGGATGGGAAACAGGCGCGTGCGCTGGTGTGGCGGAGGGGGCTTTCATCGTTGCGGCGGCGGCTGGCGGAGCGTCGATCAAGGCCTGATTGCGCTGCGCGGGAGCTGCTCCGTCATCGAGAACGTCGGGGGAAATCCTTGTTTCAACGCGTGTTTTCCGGCTCTTGGAAAAGACGATCCAGGCAACGATAACCCCGATCAGCAGCGCGATGACCAGCAGCCACCAATATTGTTCGAACAGCACGGCCATTTTTATCCATTTCCTCCAGTTTTATCGCCGGTGCGGCCCCAGATCGCCCAGCCAATAGCAAGTCCCACGCCATAAGCGATCAGCGCGAGGACGAGAAGTTCCGACCAGATAGGCATGGCGTTCTCCTATCGCGGTCCCGGCGCATCGACCGGCGTGGGGCGCAGCGGTGCGGTTTCGATGACCGAGAATTCAATTCGCCGGTTTGCCGGGTCGCCGGGTTCAAGGCCCTTTACGGACATGCTGGAGCCAATTCCGGTCGCGCGCAGGCTATCGGCGGGAATTCCGCGTTCGAGTAGAGCCTGCCGCACCGCCTCGGCCCTTTTGCGCGAGAGGGCGATATTCTTCCGCTCGTTGCCCGAACTGTCGGTATGGCCGGTGATCGCGATCACACTGCCAAGGCAGGGGCGAAGCGCGGCGGCCACTTCGTCTATCAGGCTGCTGCTCACCGGATCGATTTCCGCGCTGGCTTCTTCGAAGCGGATCGTGCGGGCATGCAGCAGGGCATCCACATCTTCCTGGCAATGCAGCGGCTTTGTCGCCGGGGTAACGATACCCAGACTCGTTCCATCGGCCCATTGCACGCCGCCAACCCCCGGAATAGCCGCCACTGCCACGGCAGCGCGCGTGCGGGCCGCTTCGTTCAGGCGTTCTCCGCCTTTCAGCACCGGATGGCGGGTCGGCCACCCGTCAAGACGGAAGTCCGCCGATACACCCGGAGCATTGGCTTTGGTCAAAGCCTGCCGGGCCTTGGCATCGAGACTTGCGGCAGTCGTATCCGCCCCCCAATGCACTGCCGCCACGGCGATGGCTGCGGTCAGGCAGGCTCCCGCAACGATAATCATGGTGCGACTGATCGGCATGCTTTCCCCTTAACCACCGCTGGCGTCAGGGGAAAGGCGCAATCAGTTGGTGGCAATCCCTCCGGCCACGCTGATGAGGCGGATGAATTCCTGCCGCCAGAAATCGGTCTGCTGGCCGGCCAGTGCACCGATATCGGCATAAGTGTAGGAACCCAGCAGCGGATCGCCGCGCAGCTTCTGGCCAAAAGCGGCAACGGCGGCGGCGAAGGCCATGTCTCCCGTGGGCATAGTCGCATTGCGCAGCCCCGCCGAAGGCACTGCGCGTTCGATCAGGCGCGAAGTGCTGCCATCGGGCAGTTTGTAGCGCAGTTTGACGTAAGCGAGTTCTCCGGCCTTGCCAGCCGCCGCGGCGGGCACCGGATCGCCATAACGGCGCGGCGCGATCCAGCCTTTGGCGCTGGCCGGAACGATTTCATAGATCGCCGTGACCTGATGGCTGGCGCCGATATCACCCGCATCGACTTTGTCGTTGTTGAAGTCCTCTTCGCGCAAGGCACGATTTTCATAGCCGAGCAGGCGATACTGGCTGACTTCGGCCGGGTTGAATTCGACTTGGATTTTCACATCCTTGGCGATGGTGAACAGCGTGGACGCCATTTCATCGGTGAGCACTTTACGTGCTTCCAGAGCGCTGTCGATGTAGGCGTAGTTGCCGTTCCCGTGGTCGGCGATCTGCTCCATCATCGCTTCGTTGTAATTACCGGTGCCGAAACCCAGCGTGGTGAGAGTGGTGCCGCTGTCGCGTTCTTTCTCCACCATGTCGATCAGCGCTTTGGTGTTGCTGATGCCGACATTGAAATCGCCATCTGTGGCAAGAATTACGCGATTGACGCCGCCTTCGATGCGATTGTCGCGCGCGATCTGATAAGCGAGTTGAAGTCCGGCGCCACCGGCGGTGGAGCCGCCCGCTTGCAAACGTTCCAGCGCTTCGCGAATCTTGCGCGTGTCGTTGGTCGGTTCGAGCACCAGCCCCGCTGCCCCGGCGTAGACGACGATGGCAACTTTGTCCTTTGGCCCAAGTTCTCCGGCTAGTCCGGAAAGTGCGGTCTTGACCAGTGGCAGCTTATCCGCGCTGAACATCGATCCCGAAACGTCGACCAGGAAAACGAGATTGGCCGGGGGCCGGGCCGCGCGGGGCAGATCGTAACCGCGCAAGCCGATCCGCAGCAGGCGCGTTTCCGGGTTCCATGGGGTGCGTGCCATGTCGGTGGTGACGGTGAAGGGCGTGGCGCGCGTTTCCGGCGCGGGATAGGCGTAGCGGAAATAGTTGATCATTTCCTCCGTCCGCACGGCATCTTTGGGCGGCAGGGTGCCTTGCGAAAGGAAGCGGCGGGCGTTGGCATAAGCGCCGGTATCGACGTCGACCGAAAAGGTGGAAACCGGCTCTGTTGCCGTCAGCTTGACCGGTGACACCTCTTTGCCGTCATAACGCTCCCGCCCCGGGTTCTGCGCGACGATTACCGGCGGCACGAAAAGGCGCTGCTGCGCGTAAATGTTGGCGGTTCTGCCTGCCGGGACTTTGGAAAGGTTTTCGGGGGCGACCGCCAAGGGTGGCGGCGGAGGCGGTGGAGCATTGTTGCCGCCTTGCCCATCGGCTTTTCGTGCGGTTGTGACGATCTCTTCGTTCGCCACATGCTGCGTGGCGCATCCCGCCAGGATTGCGGCGAGACAAGCGGTGGCGGTCAATCTGGCAAGACGCATCGAACTCCCCCTCCAAGTCCTTGTCATGGAAAGGCGAAGGTTCGCCAAGACCCCGTTAATAACGACTGAACGCCCCCGATTCGCGCTGAGGGGAAGCGCTCAGGCAGTGTCCTGATCGATCTTGCGGCGGAACAGGACCCGGTCTTCCGGCCCAAAGCCCTTGCGCCAGATTACCCAGCCATAAGTGAGCAGAATGGCGGGAATACCGAAGAGAATCTCCATCCACTCCGGCAAGCGCGTGAACAGCCAGCCGACGAGGGTGGCGGGGATGGCGGCCCAGATCAGCGCCCAGCGCCAGTTGTTGATCCGTTGTTCGAGTATTTTCGAAAGCAGCCATGCCTTGGCGACGGAGGACACCCCCAAGGCCACCATCAGCGCGGCAGCGACAGCGGCGGCCCAATAGTTCTGACCGAAACCGAACTTTTGCATGGCGAGGATGAAAACGATGCTGAGCAAGGCCTGAAAACCGATGGTCAGTACGGAAAGCCACAAATTGCGAATGCGGGCCACGTAGACGAGCGCGGCTTCCGATACGACGGCGGTCGCCGCAACCACTTCCGCCGCCAGTAGCAAGGCCATGGCCCCCGTTCCGCCGACGAAGTTGGGGCCGACCAGCCCCATCACGCCTTCGCCGGGGATGCCCAGCGCCAGCGCGATCCCGGCTTGCGCGGCGGTGATCCAGAAGCCGACCTGGCTCACCTGCTTTGCAATGGCGAGGTGGTTCTTTTCCTTGAGATTGCGGGTGATGACCGGGCCGAGAATGGGCTCGAAACTGGTCTTCAGCTTTTGCGGCAAGCTCGCGACCTGCTGTGCTACGTAGTAGATGCCGACTGCGGCGGGGGAGGCGAACAGGCCGAGTATGGCGATATCGATGCGCCGGGTGCCCCATTCGATGGCATCGGCGGTGGCGAGCGGCAGGCTTTGATGCACCAGTTTCCACATCGCGCGCGGCTGGGGGTGCCATTGGTGAGGCAGGCCGTAGGTGCGCACCAGCGGGATGAACGAAGTCACCGCCGCGGCCCCGACCGAGAGCAGATATGCGACCGAAAGCCCACTGGCCGGGAAGATGAAGTACATGATCCCCGCCATGATCGAAATCGTCCACGGTTCCACGATGGCGCGCGCGCGCACGGTCGTGCCGACGTCGAACCGATAAGCCTGGGCCGCCAGGGCGACTTCGGTCAGTGCGAGGAATATGACGCCGAGCGGCAGAAGCCGGTCGATCGCGGTATATTGGCCGCTGGGGAACATCGGCAGGGGAAAGATGTAGAGCGCCACGGCCACCACCGTGGAAAACACACCGGCAAGAAACAGGCCGTCCGCCACGATATTGGCGGGATTACGCTCTTCATCGTGGGAAAGCCACTGCGCGAGGCCGCGCTTCTGCCCGAGAGAGCAGAGTTGCCCCATCAGTTCGATCATCACCAGGGCGTAGGCGAACAGACCCAGCGCATCGGCCCCATAGAGGCGTCCGGCGATGAACAGGAACGGCAGGCGCGCAGCCAGCCGCAGCAGGAAGCCAAGAAAGTTGGTCCGCCCCCCTTTCGCGAGGGCGGCTATATCGTCCTGCGCCGCTTTTTCGTTCACGCAGGGTCTTCCTGTTCGGGTTTGAGCGGGCGGGCAAGAATTCCGCGCACCACATCGGGGGCGGGCGCACCCGCGAGCAGTGCGTGCACCGCTTCTACAATCGGCATGGAAACGCCATGCTTACGGGCCAGTTCGACCAGAACGGGGGCGGTAAAGGCGCCTTCGGCCACGGTCCGCCGGTCAGCCATCAGCGCGGCGGGCTGCTGCCCTTCGCCCAGCGCCTTGCCGAGCGAGAAATTGCGGCTGGATGTGGAGGAACAGGTCAGCACGAGATCGCCGAGCCCGCACAGGCCTGCTAGCGTCGCGGCCTGTCCGCCGAGCGCTTCCCCGAAGCGGAGCATTTCGGCATAGCCGCGCGCAATCAATGCGGCGCGGGCGTTCTGGCCCAGTTCCAGCCCATCGACCACACCGCAGGCGATGGCGAGCACGTTCTTGACCGCGCCACCGACCTCGGCCCCGACGATATCGGTGGAGAAGTAGGGGCGGAAGGCAGGCCGGGCGATGGCGGGGGCCAGACGGTCCCACTGGGCATCGCCGCCGCCGCAAGCCAAAGTCACGGCGGTGGGCTGGCCTGCGGCCACTTCGTGCGCGAAGGTGGGGCCGGAAAGCACTGCGATCTCGCTCGTCCCCGCAGCATCGCGGGCGACGTCGCTCATCAGGCGGCCGGTGCCGTTTTCAATCCCCTTGCTGCACAGGACCAGATCGCGCGGCAGGTGCGGGATCTGCCCGAGAATGCCGGCAAGATGCTGCGCCGGGGTGACGAGCAGCAGAATATCGCAAGCGGCCATGTCGGCAAGATCGCCGGTGGCGTGGATGCCCGGTGCGAGAGAGGCCGAGGGCAGGTAGAGGCTATTGCGGCGGTTCGCGTTGATATCGGCTACTACTTCGGGCTCCAGCGCCCAGATCAGCACATCGCGCCCGTCGGAGGCGAGCATCTGCGCCAGCGCCGTGCCCCATGCCCCCGCGCCGATTACGCCGATTCGTGCATTTGCCCCTGCTTCCGTCATCGTCACGCCTTGACCCCTGCGCCGCGCACCGGTTCCGCATCGGGATCGAGCGGCCAGCGCGGCCGTGCAACGAAATCGAGCGGATCGGATTGTCCCTGCGCATGGCGTTCCGCGCCAGCCCAGGCGATCATCGCGGCATTGTCCGTGCATAGCGGCAGCGGCGGAGCGGTGAAAGGCAGTTCCCGCGCGGCGGCAAACCGTTCCAGCGCCTCCCGCATGGGGCGATTGGCTGCCACACCGCCCGCCACGACCAGCGCAGTCACCCCTTGCAGTGAAGCGAAGGCACGCTGCAGACGGTCGATCACGCAATCGATGGCGGCTTGCTGAAAGCTGGCGGCGATATCCTCATCCCGGTATTGGCCGCTTTCCTTTGCCCGCAGAACCGCGCTTTTGAGCCCGGCGAACGAGAAATGCGGTTCGCTGCTGCCGAGCAAGGGGCGGGGCAGGGGGACTGCTCTGGCATCGCCGGTTTGCGCCAGCTTCTCCACTTTCGGCCCGCCCGGATAACCGAGCCCGAGGATTTTCGCGGTCTTGTCGAAGGCTTCGCCCAGCGCGTCGTCGATAGTGGTGGCAAGGCGGCGATACTGCCCCACGCCATCCACCCGCAGGATCTGACAGTGGCCGCCTGATACCAGCAAGAGCGCATAGGGAAAGACGAGTGAGGCATCGGCAAGGCGCGGCGAAAGCGCGTGCCCTTCCAGATGGTTGATCGCGATCAGCGGCTTGCCCGTTGCCATGGCGAGCGCCTTGCCGGTGACAAGGCCTACCATCACGCCGCCGATCAACCCCGGCCCGGCAGTGGCGGCGATGGCGTCGACATCGGCCAGCGTCACCCCGGCATCGGCCAATGTCGCTTCGATCAGCGGGGCGATCCGTTCCGCATGGGCGCGTGCGGCGATTTCCGGCACCACGCCGCCGTAGGGGCGATGGGCATCGTCCTGTGACGCGATATGCTGCGCCAGGATTGTCCGTTCCGATGTGACCAGCGCAGCCGCCGTCTCGTCGCAACTCGATTCTATGCCGAGGATCATCGCCATCGCGCTTCCCCTGAACGACATTGACCATTAGGG
>CAYXMY010000060.1:0-17335 GCA_964466155.1 uncultured Caenibius sp.
GAATTGCCGTCTATGAACGGGATCGCCCGGGCAATGAAGATTTCGCCGATGGCGATCTACACCTATTTTGCCAACAAGGACGAATTGCTGCAGGCCCTGAGCGACCGCCTGCTTGCCGATTTCACGCTTCATATTCCGGAAGATGCGGAGCCGCTCGACGCGGTGATCGCCTGGGCTCATGCGATGCGCGCGCATGTGCTGGCCAACCCGCAATTGGTGCACGTGCTGGTCTGGGAAGGGGGCCACACGTCGGTCGCCTGGCTGGAGCGGGGGATGGCAGTGTCCGAAGCGCTCGGCCGCATGGGATTCACCGGGGAAGCCCGCGCGCAGGCGACCTTGTGGGTGTGGCATGTCGCCATGGGGGCGATCAATGTCGAATTGCGCAACGGCGATCTGCCGCAGAACATGACGCAACAGGAACTGGCCAGCCTCGATCCCGCCACGCGCGGCGAGGTGGAACAGATGCTAAAGCTCACATTCGGCGCGCAATTTGCGGAAGATTTTTTCGCCTATCAGCTCGATCGCATGTGCGAGGGCCTGCTGGCAATGAAAGACGAGATGGCAACGGCTTCCTGAGAGCCCGTGCCTGAGGAGAGGTGACAATGGATCAGGCGTTCATCGAACAGCTTGGGAAATGGATTGAGATTTACGGCTTCGGCGGGTCTGTGTTTCTGATCTTCGTGCTGTGCGCGGAAATGCTTTTGCGCCACCGCGAAGGCAAGTCTCTGTGGAGCGGAGAGGGGCTGAGCAGCCTTGCCCTGTTCCCGCTGGGGCCGATTCTGGAAGGCATGTTCATCAACGCCGCGCTGATCGGCGGGCTGATGTTCTTCTACAATCTGTCGCCGCTGCGCATTCCGGTGACATGGTGGACGCTGCCGATCTACTTCCTCGTGGCGGAATTCGCCTATTACTGGTTCCATCGCGTCGGCCATGAAGTGCGCTTGTTCTGGGCGGACCATTCGATCCATCATTCGGCGGAAACCTACGATTTCACGGTCAATCTGCGGCAAGTGCCGTTTCAGGCATTCTATCGCCTGCTGATGTGGATTCCGATTGTGATGGCGGGCTTCCACCCGGTGGTCCTCGTGCTGATTACGATCACCGCGCCCGCGTTCCAGACATTCTGCCACACCACGCGCATCGGCCGCCTGTCGCCCTGGTTCGAATGGTTGTTCATCACGCCGTCCAACCATGGCGTGCATCATGCCTGCAACCCGATCTATATCGACAAGAATTATGGCGGGCTGACGATGATCTGGGATCACGTTTTTGGGACCTATCAGCCGATGCTCGACGATGTGAAGCCGGTGTTCGGCATCACCCATCCGCTCACTTCGCACAATCCGCTCAAGGTCATGGCCCACGAATTCGTGCCGCTTTACCACGATTTCCGTGGGGCGCCGACATGGCGGCAGAAGCTGGGCGTGCTGTTCGGACGGCCGGGCGAGACATTCGAAATGCCGCGCCCGATCAAGGAAGGCTCGAAAATGGCGATGGAGCCAGCCGAATGATGCCGCCGGTCAATATCTGGACAATCGGTGCGGTTCTGGCGGCGTTCGCGCTGCTGGCCACCTTGCGTCAGTCCGTCCCCGCGCTGGCCGGGCGGCGGCTCGGGATCGTGGCGGATTTCCTCACCAGTTCGGTCTGGCTGGTGCCGCTGATCCTTGCCATGTATTTCGCGCTGGGTCTCATGCTGGCGGGGCAGCTTTCGCCCTGGCCGCCGGAGACGCGGGCCATTTGGGCGCAGAAGTGGGGGGCGTGGGCCGGTATTACCGGATTCATCCTCGTCGTCATTGCGGATATCTGGTTGGTCTGGACGCCCAGCATGGTGGCGCGCCGGTTCGCTGGCCCGGAAAGCCGGGAGGCGGTCAAGGCTCTGCCGTGGTTCAACGTGATCTTCGGCATCGCCGTGATCCTGATGCTGCAATTCCTGATACCGCGGGGATAAGACGGTGCTTGCTTGCGGTCGGCGCGCTGCCTACGGCTTGGCTGCAAGCCGATGCCGCGACAAGGGATGCAGATGAGCGACCGCAAGCAAGATAGCGAACTGACCGACCGCAAATTCTACAAGGCCAAGCAGGAAGCCGCCTTCTCCGAAGCGAGAGTGGCGAAAACCCCGCAGACCCAGCATCCGGCCTATCGTCTGGCGTTTCAGGATACCGATTTCCTCCTGCGGGAGGATTTGCGGCCCATCCGGTTCCAGCTCGAACTGCTCAAGCCCGAAATGCTGTTGGAAGAAGCGGGGGTAGGCTCGACACTGGTTTTCTACGGTTCGGCGCGCATTCCCGCGCCTGAGAATGCCGAAGCGCTGGTGGCCGCCGCACCCGAAGGGGAAGCGAAAGTCATCGCGCAAAGCCTGGCTGACAAGGCCAAGTATTACGACGAGGCACGCAAGCTCGCCAAGCTCGCCAGCGAATGCGCGCCGGTGCAGCAGGGCAAGCGGCAATTCGTCGTCTGTTCCGGCGGCGGCCCCTCGATCATGGAAGCGGCCAATCGCGGCGCGTTGGAAGGCGGCGCGGAATCGGTCGGCCTCAACATTGTCCTGCCGCACGAACAGGCGCCCAATCGCTACGTTACGCCGTATCTTTCGTTCAATTTCCACTACTTCGCGCTGCGCAAGATGCATTTCCTGATCCGCGCGCGGGCTGTGGCGGTGTTTCCGGGCGGCTATGGCACGCTGGACGAACTGATGGAGCTGCTGACCCTGATCCAGACGGGCAAGATGAAGCCGATCCCGATCCTCCTGTTCGGCAAACAGTTCTGGGATCGGGTTATCAATTTCTCAGCCCTGGCCGACGAAGGCACGATCAACCGCGCGGACCTTGACCTGTTCCGCTGGTGCGAAACGGCTGAGGAAGCGTGGAAGTGCATTACCGACTTCTACGATCTGGATTGCGGCGGCTGCACCGATTGATGGCCGAGCGGGCCATGCCCAAGGCCGAATCCGGGGGCGTGGAGCAGGGCCTGCCGCACGAAGGCGCGGGCTTCTGAAATCGCGCTGTCCAGCGCCAGCCCGCGCCCCATGAAAGTAGCGATGGCGCTGGCGAAAGTGCAGCCGGTGCCGTGCGTGTGGCGGGTCTCGATCCTGTCGGCCCGCCAGACGGTATCGTCCATCCCCGGACGCACCAGCCGGTCTTCCACCACCGGACCTTCGGCGTCGCCGCCTTTGGCGATATAGGCAATGCCGCGCCGGGCCATGGCTTCCGGGCCACCCAGCGCCAAGAGTTCCGGCACGTTGGGGGTGGTCAGCGTGGCAAGCGCCATCAGCCGTTCGAAAGCGGTAACGGTCGCTTCGTCCGCCAGAATGGAACCGCTGGTGGCGACCATCACCGGATCGAAGACGATCGGGACGGCCAGCTTTTCCAGCCGGTCGGCCACGGCGGCGGCGATGGCCGGGGAGCCGAGCATGCCGATCTTGACCGCATCGACCCCGATATCGTTCACACAGGCATCGATTTGCATGCCGACCATCGCGGGGGACAGGGCTTCCACGGCATGGACGCCGGTGGTGTTCTGCGCGGTGATGGCGGTGATCGCCGTCATCGCATAGCCGCCGAGCATGGCGATGGTCTTGATATCGGCCTGAATGCCCGCGCCGCCGGAACTGTCCGAACCGGCAATCGACAGGATACGGGGGGGGGCCTCGGTCACAGCGGTCACGCCGCGTCGGCAACCGCCGCGCAAATATCGTTCACCACCCGATCGACCTGCGTGGCATCGTCCCCTTCAGCCATCACGCGGATGACGGGTTCGGTGCCCGATGGGCGGATGACCAGGCGGCCCTTGCCCGCAAGCGCGGCTTCGGCTTCGGCAATCGCCCGCTGGACAGCCATATTTTCCAGCGGCGCACCGCCGGCATAGCGCACGTTCTTGAGCAATTGCGGCACCGGATCGAACAGGTGGAGCAGTTCGCTCGCCCGCTTGCCGGACTGGACCAGCGCGCCCAGAACCTGCAACGCGGCGACGCAGCCATCGCCGGTGGTGGCGTGATCCAGCAGGATCATATGGCCCGATTGCTCGCCGCCCACGTTGTAACCGCCCGCCCGCATCGCGGCGAGGACATGGCGGTCCCCCACCTTGGTCCGCACGAGTGAGAGGCCGATGCCATCGAGAAACCGTTCAAGCCCCAGATTGGACATAACCGTGGCAACCACGCCGCCGCCCTTGAGCATGCCCTTGGACGCATAATCGCGTCCGATCAGTGCCATGATCTGGTCGCCATCCACCGTCCGGCCTTTTTCGTCGACCACGATCAGACGGTCCGCGTCGCCATCCAGGGCAATGCCGATATCCGCGCCTTCGGCCACCACCCGGGCCTTCACCGCATCGAGTGCGGTCGAGCCGACCCCGGCGTTGATGTTGGTCCCGTTGGGTTCCACGCCAATGGAGATGACTTCCGCGCCCAGTTCCCAGATGGCGGATGGAGCCACCGTGTAAGCGGCGCCGTTCGCGCAATCGACCACGACCTTGAGCCCGGCGAGCTGGACGTTGTCCGCCAGCGATTGCTTGATCGCGTGAATGTAGCGGCCGCGCGAATCCTCGATACGGCGTGCCCGGCCGATCATGTCCCCCTGGGCCAGCTCGTGTTCCTGATTGATCGCCCGTTCGATGGCTTCTTCGTCGGCATCGGAAAGCTTGAAACCGTCGGGGCCGAACAATTTGATCCCGTTATCCTCGAACGGATTGTGGCTGGCGGAGATCATCACGCCCAGATCGGCGCGCATTTCCCGTGTCAGCAGGGCCACCGCCGGAGTGGGAAGGGGGCCGGTCATCACCACGTCCATGCCGACGCTGGTGAAGCCCGCGACCAGCGCGTTTTCCATCATATAGCCGGACAGGCGCGTATCTTTCCCGATCACCACGCGGTGGCGGTGTTCGCCCCGCATGAAATGCAGACCGGCTGCCTGGCCGACCTTCAGCGCCGTTTCGGCGGTCATCACGCCATCGTTGGCGCGGCCGCGAATTCCGTCCGTTCCGAAATATTTGAGAACCATGCGTGGGTCCATCCTCTTGCAAGCGCCCGCTTATGCGCACATGGCGTTGTTCGCGGGCAATGTCACGCCTGCCTGGCTACGTCGATAAGCTGTAATCGAAAAAGATTATGCAACATAAAGCTGGCCGGAACGTTGAGGGAGGGGAAGAGCAAATGCAACCCATGGAGAAATCATGTCTTTTCAACTGATCGAGCTTCCTTTCGACAGCGGCGCGCTGGCACCTGCCATCTCGGCTGAGACTCTGTCGTTCCACCACGGGAAGCATCACAAAGCCTATGTGGACAAGACCAATGCGGCGGTCGAAGGTACTGATCTGGCGAACAAATCACTGGAAGACGTGATCGCGGCTGCACGCGGTTCCAATCAGGGCCTGTTCAACAATTCGGCCCAGACGTGGAACCACGGCTTCTACTGGTATTCGCTGACCGGCCAGAGCACGGCTCCCTCCGGCGATCTTGCCGCCAAGATCGACGAGGCATTCGGTTCGCTCGACGCGCTGAAGGAAAAGCTGGCCGAAGTCGGCACGGCGCACTTCGCCAGCGGCTGGGCATGGCTGGTTGAAAAGGGCGGCAAGCTCTCGGTTGTCGACACGCACGATGCCGATACGCTGGTCGATGGCGATGCCAACCCGCTGCTGGTGATCGACGTGTGGGAACACGCCTATTACCTCGACCATCAGAATGCCCGCCCGAACTATCTCAAGGCGGTGATCGACAATCACCTGAACTGGGATTTCGCGGCTGAAAATCTCGCTCGCGGCAAGGCTTGGGCCTATCCGGGCTGATCGATTGCCGATCGTGGAATGATCCGGGAAGCGCCCTCTGCCGGGGGCGCTTCCAGCGACGGAGGGGGCCTGGTTTTCGCAGGCCCCGGTCCGCCATCACTATCGCTGCCCGTTGCTGGCTATGGCGTCCAGTTCGTCCAGGATGGCGCCATGCGCGTCTTCATCGCCGTTGGAGCGTTGCGGAATCGTGCCGTCCTCCAGCATGGCAGCCAGCGCCGCTCGCGCCCGTCCGACCCGGCTCTTGATCGTGCCGACCGCGCAGCCGCAGATTTCCGCCGCCTCTTCATAGCTGAACCCGCCGGCGCCCACCAGCAGCAGTGCTTCGCGCCGTTCCGGCGGAAGCTGCAGCAGCGCGCGGTGCATATCGGCCAGGTGAATCGGTTCCTCCTGACCGGCAGCGGCCGTCAGAATCCGTTCGGCGACGGTTTCATCGTAATCGCCGCGAAACCGGTTGCGGCGCATTTCCGTGAGATAGGCATTGCGCAGAATGACGAAAGTCCACGCGCGCATGCTGGTGCCCGGCTGGAAGCGATCCCGCGCGGCCCAGGCTTTGAGCATGGTTTCCTGCACCAGATCGTCGGCCATGTCCGGCCGCCCGCAAAGCCCGCGCGCGAATGCCCGCAAATGAGGAATAACGGCCGAAAGTTCGCGTTTGAAATCGACCGGCTCGCTAGGGTCGCCAGCGCTCATTTGCCCGGATCGTCCAGTTTTGCCAGAAGATCCTTGAAACAGTCGGGCAGGGGTTCTTCCACGACAGAATCGTACAGGCGTCGAAGGCCGCTGGCCCAATCGGGCGTGGCGATTACGCCAGAGTCAGGGCCAGCCTGCACTTCCTGCCCGGTCGAAGCGGTTTTCTTGCTTTTTTCGGTCATGTGGTTGCAGTAAATTCCTAGTGAACCGCATTTTCGGCGGATAATCCGATCTTGCAATCTGGAACGAAACCCACGCCTACTTGTTCCCATTGCAGGAGAATGTGAAGGGGGTTGTGGGGAATTATACAATTCTTCAAGCAGTCGCCGGATAGACCGTGTTTTCGTATTGTACAGGCTGGAAAGAAAGCGGGCGGGCCATCGTTTGAGCAGTATCGCGCCCTCGAAAATTGGACTTCGGCAATGGTTGTGGCGTTTTCCGCGCGCCGTGCCGCTTGTCATATTCGGCCTGACATCGGTGGTGATCGGCATCAGCGTCTATGCCATCGAAAGATCGGAAGCGCAGCGGGAAAAGGCGCAATTGCACCAAACCGCGATGGCCGTCGCCACCGCGCTGGAACGCCGGGCGGATGCGCATGCCGCCTATTTGCGCGCCGGGTCCGCCCTGTTTTCCCATCTGGACCGGATCGATGGGCAAAGTTTCCATGATTTCGTCAACGAACTGAAGCTGGCGAACGATTATCGCGGTGCCGAAGGGCTGGGGTGGGCGAAAGTCGTTCCACGGGCACAGGTGCCTGCTTTCGAACGGGAAATGACACGCCAAAGCGGCGCACCGTTCGTTGTGCAGCCCGTTCTCGCCGCCGGGCAGAAGTATGCGGTGATCTTGACTTACGTTCACCCGATGAACGTGCAGAACCAGGGCGGGATGGGCTTCGATCTGCTTTCGGACAAGGTCAGGCACAAGGCGATCGTCGCTTCCGCGGCGGGTGAGCGTCCGGTTGCGAGCGGGAAGATCGCTCTGGTTCAGGGGGCAGGATTGCGGCCGCCGGGCTTCGTCATTTCCATGCCCGTGTTCGAGGCGGGTTCGGGCGGCAAGAATGTCCGGGGGTTCCTTCTCAGTGCGTTCAGCGCCCAGAAGTTCCTCGATTCCGTGCTGCATAAGGAGCCGTTGGATGGCTACGGCATCCGGCTGTACGATCACAGCATCGCCCCTGCCAATCTGCTGGCTGAAACGAATCTGCCGGTGCATCCCGGCAGGGAAGTCGTGCGGCCGATGACGATTGCCGCGCGTTCCTGGATATTGCAGGTCCGCGCGCCGCAGCGCGAAACGCTGTCGCCGTTGTCGCTCCTGACATTGATTTCCGGCCTGTTGATTGCCAGCCTGCTCATGGTCGTCGCGCGGTTGTTGACCCAGCAGGCGATTGAAGACCGCGCTGCGCTGTCATGGCTGGCGCAGCAGAATTCCATTCGGGTCTCGTTGACGCGCGAACTCAATCACCGGGTCAAGAACACACTGGCCAATGTGCTGTCGCTCATTGCGCTGACCCGGCGCCGGGCGACCGATCTGGACAGTTTCGTGGAAGGGCTGGACGGGCGTATTCGCGCCTTGTCCGCCACGCACGATCTGCTCACCCAATCGGACTGGGGGCCGACGCCGCTCCGTTCGGTGATCGAGATCGAACTGGCGCCCTATGCCAAGGCCGGGGAACATGCGCTGATCTTGCTTGGTCCGGATGTCGATCTCGCGCCGAACGATGCACTATCGCTGGGACTGGCCATTCACGAACTGGCGACCAATGCGGCAAAATACGGTGCGCTCAGCATGCCGGGCGGCCAGATCGCGGTGTCCTGGGATATGGAAGCGATCAAGGGGGCAACCGCAGTCAAGGTGGAATGGCGCGAAGAAGGCGGCCCCCCGGTGCGAACCGACCGCGTGCGCGGGTTTGGGCTGGACCTGATCGAGAAGATCGTGGCCCATGAGCTGGGTAGCCCGGTCGATTTGCGGTTTTCCTCCCACGGCGTCCAATGCACGCTGATCGTGCCCGTGCGCGATGCAGGCGAATTCGCGATCCGCGCCCGGCGCGGTGGCTACGCGGGGGAGGACACGGCGCCTTCGGACGAAGACTGACGCCGCTTGACTGGTGAGTTTATCCCCGCCCCGGTAAGGGGGCGGGGCATGATTTATAATCTGAGAGGACGTTTCCCCCAGGCCGCACTCAGGGAAGAGGGCGGCTTGATCCGAAGAACAGTGCCTGGCTGATCGCCGCGCGCACGGTGGTTTCCTGGAAAGGCTTGGTCACCAGATAGGTGGGCTCGGGGCGATCCCCGGTCAGCAACCTTTCGGGATAGGCGGTGATGAAGATCACCGGCACGCTGCCGATCTGGAGGATATCGTCCACGGCATCCAGGCCCGAACTGCCGTCCGCAAGCTGGATATCGGCGAGCACCAGGCCGGGCATCCGTTCGGCCACCACTTGCAAGGCCTGCCGGTGCGTCGCAGCGGTGCCGCAAATCGTGTGGCCGAGCGATGAAACCAGTTCTTCCAGTTGCATCGAAATCAGCGGCTCGTCTTCGATGATGAGGACGCTGGTGGCGGATTCCCGATCGATTTCGGCAATCGCTTCGCGAAGCAGGTTTTCCACTTCGCTTTCTTCCAGTTCGAGAATCCGGGCGGTTTCCGGGATCGAGAATTCCTCCAGCGTCGTCAGCAGGAGCGCCTGCCGGTTGAGCGGGGTAATCGTGCCGAGCCGTTCGTGAACGGCGGTTTCGTGCCCATTCGCGCTGCCTGCATCGCGGGCGGCATCCGGCACATCGAGATAGGCGCTGGACCACACCTTGTTGAAGACATTGTAAAGCGGAACGCGGCTGCCCGAGAGCGAATCCCTCAGCGCCTTGTCCGCGAGGATGGCTTCGAGAGTGGCACGCACGAAAGCATCGCCGGTGGCCTGAGAACCACTGAGCGCACGGGCATAACGGCGAAGGAATGGCAGATTGTTAGCGACTTGGGCGCTGAGCGACATAAAACCCCTTCCCGGTCTATTGGATCAGACGGGTAACGCATTAGAAACGTAAACGGTAAGGGCCGGTTCCGTAAAATCGCAACGGATCGGAAAATCGTTCCAGGCGGATGATCTTACCGTGTGTTTTTATGCATTTTTCCCGCCGCAAAAATTTTATGAAAAATTCGCAATGGCTGCGGAACCATTTTCGCGGTGGTGCATTTTCCTATTGTCACCGCCGAGACCTCCCCCCTCCCGTCCAACGGCTGGTGATACGATCCCGAAAGACCTCCGTTCGGAAACGAGCGGAGGTCTTTTTATGTGCGGCTGCCACCGCGCCCGTTTCAGAGCGGTTTCTGATAGACCCGGTATTCGCGGTTGATCTTGCTGTCGATGGCGTCGGCAATCGCGACCATCCCCTGATTGTCTTCCAGAATCCAGCCGATTTCCCCGCGTTCCGCGCCATAGTTGGCCACCGCATTGCGCCGGATGAATTCGATCATCATGAAAGCCAACTGGCTGGCGAGGCGCGAATTCTGCAAATCCTTGCGCACGCCCATCAGCGGCACGCGCATGGTGCGCGTGTGCCGCTTGCGCATCCAGGCAAGCAGCTTGAGCCAGTTGAACGGCAGCAGCTTGCCGTTGAACGGCTTGATGATTTCGTTGATGTTCGACCAGGTCAGCATGAAGGCGACCGGTTCACCATCGAGTTCCGCGATCATGTTGAGATCTTCGCGGATCAGCGGCTTCATATGCTCGCCGGCATATTTGGCTTCCTGCTCGGTGAAGGGGACGAAGCCCCAGTTCTGGGACCAGGCATCGTTCACCAGCTTGATGACGATATCCGCCTCCCGCTTGAACTGCTTGAGATCGACCGGGCGGACATTGATGCGCGCGTTGCGTTCGCCCGACGCCACGATCCGCTGGACCAGCGGCGGAAATTCCTTGGTGATGTCCAGTTCATAGGTGAACAGGCTTTTCGTCCTGGTGTAATCCAGCGCTTCGATCCAGCCTTGATAATGCGGCGAATTGTGGCCCATCATGACGGTGGGATCGTGATCGAAACCTTTGACCAGCAGGCCCGGCTCTTCCCAGACGGACAGGCTCAGCGGGGCGACCACGCGGGTCATGCCCTTGTCGCGCAGCCATTGCTCGGCCGTGGCGATCAGCGCTTGCGCGGTTTCCTCGTCAGCGGCTTCGAACATGCCCCAGTTGCCGGTGCCGGGGCCGAAGCCTTGTTCCGGCGGCTGCTCAAGCGCGAGAAGATCGATATGGGCCGAAATGCGCCCGACCACCTCGTTGCCGCGCCGGGCGAGGAACAGTTGCATCTGTGCATGTTCGTGGAACGGGTTCTTGCCGGGGGTCAGGATTTCGACCACTTCGCCGCGCAACGGCGGCACCCAATGCGGATCACGGGCGTTGAGGCGGTAGGCGTAATCGACAAAAGCCTGGAAATCGCGTTTTCCCTGAACGGGTGCAATGACGAGCGGAGCCTGGGTCACATGGGTGCCTTTGTACAAGGTGGGTGCCTGCACTGCGTACGGTCCTGGCGACTTGTCAAGCGGGGCTTCGTTCCCATCTAGCCGGGCATGGACATGTTGCTGCCACTATTTATGGGCAGGGCACCATGGAAACGGCCCATTTAGCGGGCGTTGCGGAACGATTGCATGACTGCCCACGAAACCGTCGACATTCCCGGATCGCCCCGGCCCGCCACGCGCGGCTGGCATGCCGCGATCCCCGACGACATGGAGATGCTGCGGGCGGCGGTCGATCTCACGCGCGATATTTCGGCGGCCCGGCCCGGCATCTACTGGCCCGACATGCTGATTTCGGCCGCGCTCGGCTATGCAGGCGTGGCCGTGGCTATTCTGGCGCACAGCACGGTTATGGCGGTTCTGGCCGGGATCGTTGCCGCCATCGCCCTGTACCGGGCGCTGCTGTTCATTCACGAACTGACCCACATCCACAAAAACGCCTTGCCGGGCTTCCGCACCGGGTGGAACGCGCTGGTGGGTATCCCGTTGTTGACGCCGTCCTTCATGTATGAAGGGGTGCATACCTTGCACCACGCGCGCACGCGTTATGGCACGGCTGACGATCCAGAATATCTGCCGCTTGCGCTGATGAAGCCGTGGTCGTTGCCGCTTTTCCTGCTGGTGGCGATCCTTGCGCCGGTGGCGTTGCTGTTCCGCTTTGCCGTGCTGGTGCCGCTGGGCGCGCTGATTCCGCCGCTGCGCCGATATGTGTGGGCGCGGTTTTCAGCCTTGTCGATCAACCCTGATTTCCGCCGCCGCCCGCCGGAAGGCACATTCCGGCGCATGGTGTTCTGGCAGGAACTGACGGGCAGCGCGTGGGCGATTTTTCTCCTTGCCAGCACCTATTTCATTGGCTGGCGGCCGCTGCTTATCGCGTTGGCGATCGTTTCGGGGACCGCGGTGTTGAATCAGTTGCGCACTCTGGTCGCGCACCTGTGGGAAAACGAAGGCGACGCGATGACGGTGACGGCGCAATATCTCGACTCGGTCAACGTGCCGCCGCCCGCTTTCCTGGCGCCGGTCTGGGCGCCGGTGGGCCTGCGTTATCATGCCCTGCATCACCTGCTGCCGAGCGTGCCCTATCACGCCCTGGGCGAAGCGCATCGCCGCCTGCAGGCGCATCTGGGCGGCCAGTCGACTTACGATAAGGCGAGCTATCCCGGCCTGTTCATGCTGGTTGGCCGTTTGGCCCGGAACACCATGCACCGGGCCTGAAACGGCCTGTATTGCTCAATGTTTGCTATCGGCCGGCGCAGCGGGCGGGCTGCCTGATACAGGTGTATCGGGCACATTCACCGGAACCCCGCTATCGGGTTTCGCCACCCATTCGTCCTTGGGCTGGCCGGAAGTGGCTTCCGGGGCAGGGGTTTCGGGCGCGGGCATGGCTGCTTCGGTTGCGGCGGGGCTTTCCGTATTCGCTGTTTGCTGTTTCGTTCCGCCGCTGCATGCCGACAGGGCGGCGATGCCGGAGACGATCAGGGCGCTTTTGACCAGGATTTTCATTCCGGTTCTCCTCGTGATGAAGCGAGAACCCCATTCTAGAACATCGGGCGGGAAAGTGGGAACCGATTTTGTCCCGCGCATGCTGATGGCGCTGCAAGCCCGGTTGAAAACCCGTTATTCTTCCGTCCGGATCAGCACCGTTTCGCCGACCAGCAGGAACAGGAGGAACGGCCCCCACGCGGCCAGAAGGGCCGGGTATCCGCCGAAATTGCCCATCGCAATGGCGGCATTGTCGACCACGAAATAGGCGAAGCCGAGCGCCATCCCGATCACCGCACGGACGAACAACTGGCCCGACCGCGCCAGCCCGAACGCCGCGACCGCGCCGAGCAGAGGCATCAGCAGGGCCGAAAGCGGGCCGGAAAACTTGTGCCACCATGCTGCTTCCAGTTCGTTCGTATGGCGCCCGGCGGCCTGCAGGCGGTCGATCGAACGGTGCAACTGGACGACGCTTTCCCCATCGGCATCGACCCCGGTGAGCGCGACGCGTGCCGGCGTGAGTTGGGGGGCGACACTGACCGGGGCGATAGCCTTCTGCTCAGCCGACTGCACATCGAACGAAAGGGGATCGGCCAGTTTCCAGCCCGATGCGCCATAGGTGGCGGAGGGCGCATCGATCTTCTGGAGGATGATGCCATCGCTGTTGCGGCGATACCACGTGACATCCCGCATGCGCATGTTCGCGCCCTGGCCCGACAATTCGCCAGCGGTGAGAATGTTGAGCCCGTCGCTCAGATAGACATTGGCGCGCACATCCGATGTCTTGGGGATCGGGCCGTAATGCTGCTTTTCCCAGACATTGAGCGTGGCCGTGGCGCGCGTGACCACGCGTTCGTTGAAGGCGAAGCTGAATAGGGAAACGACCGCGGCGGTCAGGATCAAGGGCGCGAGAATCTGATGGGCGGACATCCCGGCCGCTTTCATCGAGATCACTTCGCTGTTCTGATTGAGCGTGGCGAGCGTGATGATCGTCGCGAGCAGAGCGGAATAGGGCAGGAAGCGGGCGATAAGCTGCGGCACGCGCAAGGTGACGTAAGTCCACAACTGTGCTTCGCCGTTGCCGGGATAGGCAAGGATATCGCCGCTTTCGCTCAGCAGGTCGAGCATCTGCAACACCAGCACCAGCATCACCAGAACCGCCAGGATGCGGGTGAAGAACATGCGCGCAAGATAGACGGTGAGCGTCCGCGACGGGAAAAAATCAAGCCGCATGGCTGGCTTTCATGGCTTCGATCCGCCGTTGTTGCGGCGAGAAACGCTTCAGATAGCGCACAGTCTTGCCATAGACCGATTCCAGCGCGCCGATGGCCTGGCCGCCGGGGACGAAAGCCACCCGGTAATACATCCACAGGATCAGCGCGGCGAAAATGAAGAATGGCACCCACAGCGCGACGAACGGATGGATCAGGCCGAGCGCGGCGACATCGGAGCCGTACTGGTTCACCTTGTGATAGGCGACCACCATGACGATCGACACGAATACCCCGAGAGAGGAAGTCGAGCGTTTGGGCGGAACCGCCAGCGCCACGGCCAGCAGCGGCAGCAGAAGCATCATCACCACTTCGACCAGACGGTAATTGAGGCTGGCCAGGCTTTGGATGCGCTTGTCCTTGGGGATGTGGTGGCTCCAGCCGATCCGCAGCAGTTCGGGCAGGACGTATTCCTGCTCCTTCTGGCCGCGTTGGCGGAATTGTTCGATCTTTGGCAGGTCGACGGGCAGATCGTGCATCGTGAAGCTGAGCACGCGGGGCGGGGTCTTGCCGGTGTCCTGGACCAGCGTGCCGTCGGCCAGGCGCAGGATGATGGTGTCGCGGCTGTCTGCCGTGGCGAGGAAGCGGCCTTCGCGCGCGGAAATGGAAAGGATCTGGCCTTTCTTGTCGGTGATGCGGGCAAAGACCCCGATCAGCTTGGTCCCGTTATCCTCGCTGCGCTCCACGCGCAGGGCCATGCGATCCTTCAGGGTATTGAATTCGCCGACCTTGATCGATGCGCCGAGCGCGCCGGAACGCAACTGGAACTGCATCTGTTCGTAATAATAGCGCGACAGGGGCTGGAGATAGCCGACGATCATCAGGTTCACGAACGCCAACGCGACCGTGAGAATGTAAGGCAGGCGCAGCATCCGGTTGTAGCTGAGCCCGACCGCGCGCAGCACATCGAGTTCGCTGCTGGTGGCCAACTTGCGGAACGCGAGGAGGATGCCCAGCATCAGCCCCAGAGGGATCGCCAGGCTGGCATATTCGGGGAGCAGATTGGCCAGCATCTTGAACACGACGCTGACCGGGCCGCCTTGCACCGCCACGAAATCGAACAAGCGCAACATCTTGTCGAGCACGAGCAACGATGCCGCGATGACGAAGACCGCGATCATCGGGACCAATGTCGCTTTGAAAATGTAGCGGTCTATGGCTGTGAAGGATTTCAAGCGGTTGGCCGTGATTTTCCGGTCGGAATGGATGTGTTTCCACCGGCTATAGCGTGGCTTTGGGCCAAGGTCATGTGTGTTTTGACTGAAGCGGTCCGGGCCACCCTGCCGTTGCGTTATCCTGCCGCCGGGGGAGGGCAGGCATGGCTCAGGCCTTTTCCAGCGTGCACTGGAGCGGATGCTGGTTCTGGCGGGCGAAATCCATCACCTGATTCACTTTGGTTTCGGCGATTTCGTAAGGAAAAATGCCGCAAACACCCACGCCTTTCTGGTGGACGTGCAGCATCACGCGGGTCGCCTGCTCAAGATCCATGTGGAAGAAGCGCTTGAGCACCATGACGACGAATTCCATCGGCGTGTAATCGTCGTTCAGCAACAGGACCTTGAACTGGCTCGGCTTCTTGGGCTTGGCGCGGGTCTTGGTGGCGATGCCGACCTGACCTTCGCCATCGTGCGAATCGCCCTTGTCGCCAGCACAGAAAGGCTGGCCGCGAGTGACGGCGTTAGAGTCAGGTTCCATGATCATAGGCACAGGATATCGTAACGCAGTGGCCGCTCGCAAGGCCGGATGGCGGAAAAAAGCGCAACGGGCGGCAGGATTGGCTCGGCCCCCCGCGTGGGAAAAGGCCTTTCCCGATGCAGAACGGGCCGGACAGTCTGCACTGTCCGGCCCGCTGCTGTGCGCCAGGAGAGAAGAACCCGGCGCTAAGGCATGAAAGCTCAGGCGGCCTTCGAAACCTTGTCAACGATCAGGCTGACGCGGTTCGAAATCGGTGCCAGCGCTTCGTTGGTCAGCTTGACGAACTTTTCGGTTTCCTTCGAGCTGAAAGCGACCGCGGCATCGAAGTTGCGGCGCATCAGTTCGCCCTGCAGCTGGAACAGCTCGGTCGGCGACTTGACGGCGGCGAGCTTCTTGAAATCGGCCGTGGCGGTTTCGTAAGCGCTCTTCGTTTCGGCAACGTAATCCGCGCCGATGGCCTTCACGCCGGTGGCGAGGATCTTGCCCGATTCGACGACGGCGCCCAGGTTACCCTTGGACAGTTCGCCGACTTCACCGGCAACCGCGCCGCCCTTGGCGATAGCGGCCTTGGCCTGGGCCTTGACGGTGTTCACGGCGTTATCGAGAAGCTTCGAAACATCTTTCTGCTTGGGGGCGTTAGACATAATCTTTTCCTTGAGCTGGGGAATGGTCAGAACGTTAGCGGCAGACTTGGCCTTGCGAACCGGCGCGGCCTTCTTCGCGGGGGCCTTCTTGGCCACAACCGGCTTGGCGGCTGCCGGCTTCTTGGCAGCCTTGCGGACGGGGGTCTTCTTGACCGGCGCCGCGGCGACTGCTGCCGGCTTTACGGGAGTGGCTTCCGCCACGGGCTTCGGCGCAACCGCAACGGGTTGAACCGGGGCTTTGACTTCGGCCGGAGCAGGCTTGGCTGCTGCGACCGGATTTACGACCACCACGGGGGCGGCTTTGACGGCCGCTTCAGGGGCCTTGATCTGGCTGTCGTTGGACATGCTTGCTCCTCGAACTCCATACCCGATATCAGGTCATGTTGCAGTGCACAAAATATGCATTGCAGGAGCGAAGTCAAGCGATTTTTGTGCACTGCACAAAAATTTATGAAACGTAGCCGGTCAGCGGGTTTTGACGTAGCTGCCCGGCGCCGGTTCGATCACGGGATCGTTCTTTCCGCCAGGTTTCCTCTTGCCGCGCGCGGCCACGGTCTTGTCGCCATGCTGGCGAATCCACTCGATCCAATCCGGCCACCAACTGCCCGGATGTTCAGTGGCCCCCGATATGAACTCGTCCAGCGAGGTGCAGGCGGCATCGTTGATCCAGTATTGGTACTTTTGGGCGGAGGGCGGATTGACGACTCCCGCGATATGGCCCGATCCGGCCAGGAGAAAGCGCAGCGGGCCGCGCAGATGGCGCGTCATGCGGAACACGCTGTCCGGCGGGGAGATATGGTCTTCGCGCCCCGCCTGGATATAGGCGGGCGTCCGGATACGGGTGAGATCGATGGGCGTGCCGTCCGCCCTCAGCGCATCGGGCACCACCAGCTTGTTGTCGCGGTAGAGGTCGCGCAAGTAATTCCGGTGCCAGAGGGCGGGCAGATTGGTGGTATCGCTGTTCCAGTGCAGCAGGTCGAAGGCGGGATAGTCTTCGCCCAGCAAATAGTTGTTGATGACATAGTTCCAGATCAGCTCACGCCCGCGCAGCAGGTTGAACGTGGCGGCGAGATAACGGCCGTCGAGATAGCCGTCCTCGCTCAACTGATCGATCATCTTGAACTGCAGTTCATCGATAAAGTGCTTGAGATCGCCCGCCCGTTCGAAATCGACCTGGGCAGTGAAGAACGTGGAACTGGCCACTTTGTCCGCTTCGCCCCTGCGGGCGAGCACGGCCAGAGTCGCGGCGAGCGTGGTGCCCGCCACGCAATAGCCGAG
>CAYXMY010000061.1:0-17051 GCA_964466155.1 uncultured Caenibius sp.
AAGTGTGGACCACGCGCGAGACCTATCTCGATCAGGTTCCGGGCTTTGTCGAATTTCATCTCCTGCGCGGGCCGGAGGCGGAGGATCACACGTTGTTCGCCTCCCACACGGTATGGCGTTCACGGGACGATTTCGAAGCCTGGACGAAGTCCGAAGCGTTCCGGATGGCGCATCGCAACGCGGGCGATAACAAGCCGCTCTATCTCGGGCACCCGCGCTTCGAAGGGTTTGAAGTGGTGCACACGGTGGCATCGCCTTCCTGACGCGGGCGGTCAGCCGATCAGCGAAGGACCGAGCAGAATGAGCAGGCGGACGTCGATTGCCTTGCCCGCGCGGCGTTGTGCGGCGATGAAGTCCGGTAAATCTGCCAGCGGGACACGGTGGGGGACGATGGTTTCCCCGCCCACACCGCCGCCTGGACCGACTTTCTGCAATCCGGTCGCGCGGACAAGCTGGAAACTTTCGCTGACCATGCCGGGGGAGGAATAGAACTCCCCGCAGTCTTCCAGCTGCGCCGCGCGATACCCGGTCTCTTCTTCCAGTTCGCGCCCCGCGGCGGCGAGGGCATCTTCGCCGGGCAGGCTGTCATCGTCCCCCACGAGGCCGGCGGGCAGTTCGATGCAGGGACGGCCCAAAGGAACGCGAAACTGTTCGACCAGAATGACGTGCCCATCTTCCACTGCCAGGATCACCGCCGCGCGGATGCCGCGTGAGCGGGAGACGTATTCCCATCTGCCCTTGATCTTGGCGGTGATGAAGCGCCCCTCCCACACCACTTCTTCAGGGGCATCGCTATCGGCGTTGCTCATAATTCGATCAATCGGTCCGGCAGTTCGTTGATATCGTCGGCTTCGCGGGGCAGTTCGCTGGCCAGGATAGCCCCGACCTGCGCGATTGCCGCGCACATGCCTTCCGCCACGCGGCCTTGTTCCAGTTCGGCGAGCATGGCGGCCATCGCATCGCCCCAGCGTTCGGGAGCGACGCGGGCGGAAATCGCCTCATCCGCGATGATCGCCGCGCGATGCTCATGCATCGAAAGATAGATCAGGATGCCGGTCCGCCCGCGCGTGCGCAGTTCCGCCCCGATGCGGAAGGCGGCGATGGCGCGCTGGTGCACACGCTCCGTCTTGATGAACCTGGGAATCAGGAAGAACTTCAACGGCTTCCATAGCTGGAGCAGCCACATGCCTGCGAATTTGAGGAGGGCGACCAGTGCGGCAATGGCAAAGGCGTGGGCCGTGGTCCATTCAAGATTCCAGTGCCCGCTGAGCCAGGCAATTTTGGCAAGATAGAAGTTCGGCCACAGCGAAAGAACGACTAGCGCGGTAAAGGCGATGAAGGCCGACCATGCGAGCGCGACATCGCTGTAATTGTCCGAACGCTCCGCCAGGATCGTGACGATTTCGGCGGAACTCCCGGCCTCTGCCGCGGCGACTGCATCGCTCACCTTGCGGCGGCCCTTGTCATCCAGCCAGTTGGGGGATTGGGTTGCCATCTCTACCAGCTCCCGCTCGCCCCGCCGCCGCCGAAGCTGCCTCCACCGCCGGAAAAGCCACCTCCGCCACCGAAGCCGCCACTGCCGCCCCCGCCGCCGAAACCGCCGCCGGGGAACAGGATCACCGGCGCGCCGCCGCGATAGGCGCGTCCGCCACGGCTGCCGCGGATCGCGGGCAGCACGAAGAAGAACAGCACGATGCAGATCCAGACGATCATCCCGAAGGGGATGCCGCCGTCATCGGCATGCTGTTGCTGCGCGTTGGCCTTCGCCGCCAAGGCCTGGGCCTGATCCGCAGGCAGGGTAAGCTGCTTGATGATCGCATCGGTCCCGGCCACGATGCCACCGGACATATCGCCGGCCTTGAAACGCGGCAGGATATCGTTGTTGATGATGAGGAACGACATCCCATCGGTCAGCACCGGTTCCAGCCCATAGCCGACTTCGATCCGGATCTTGCGTTCGTTGGGGGCGACGATCAGCAATGCGCCATCGTTGCGCTTCTCGCTGCCGATGCCCCATTTGCGGCCTAGCTGATAGCCATAGTCGGAGATTTCATAGCCTTGCAGGCTTTGCAA
The DNA here is from genome assembly GCA_964466155.1 of uncultured Caenibius sp. Classification (GTDB taxonomy): domain Bacteria; phylum Pseudomonadota; class Alphaproteobacteria; order Sphingomonadales; family Sphingomonadaceae; genus Caenibius. Next base: position 2,074 of record CAYXMY010000061.1, read on the forward strand.
GGTGACCACCACCAACTGGCGCCCAGACTGCTGTTCCAGCGCTTCAAGTTTGGTGTTGAGCTGCGATTCCACATCGGGCGGAATGATGTTCGCTTCATCCACCACGCGCCCGGTCAGGGTGGGAAAAGTCTGTGCTGCCGCTGGCCCTGCGAAGAAGAGGGCCAGCGTCAGGGCGATCAGCAGCCGCCGAAGGGGCGAGGGCATGGCGTGCTATCCGATCAGAGCTTGCCTTCCAGACTTGGCGCGACTTCCGCGCCCGGCGTGGCGGCCTTGTACGGCGTCATCGGCTTGGCACCATAGAACAGCTTGGCACCGATGGCATCGGGGAAGGTGCGGATCGTGGTGTTGTACTGCTGGACGGCCTGATTGTAGTCGCGCAGGGAAATGCGGATGCGGTTTTCCTGCCCTTCCAACTGGCTTTGCAGCATCTGGTAATTGGTGATGCTCTTCAATTCGGGATAGCGTTCCGAATTGGCCAGCAGACGGCCGAAACCGGCCAGCGATTGCGAAAGCTGTTCCTGCGCGGCGGAAAATTGCGCCATCTTGGCCGGATCGGTGAGATCGTTGGCCGAAATCTGGACACTGGTTGCCTTGGCGCGGGCTTCGATCACGCCGGTCAAGATGGCCTTTTCCTGCTCCGCCGCGCCCTTGGCCACTGCGGCCAGATTGGGAACCAGATTGGCGCGTTCCTGGAACGCGGCCTGCACATCCGCCCAGCGCGCCTTGGCGTTTTCCTCAGCAGTGGGAATGGTGTTGATGCCGCATGCCGAAAGGGCGAGCGCGACAAAAGCGATGAGGGAATTGCGCAACCGGGGCATGAACCGAGTCCTCCAGACAGCGGCATCGGCCGATGCACGCCGGATGAAAATAGCGTGCGCATCGCGGTGTGCAAGATCGGCAGACAACTCTTCTGCCTAAACCCTTGTGGGGGCTGCGCTTCGGTGGCAAAATTCCCGCGTTAACCTTGGCCGCAGGCACCGGACCGGGCCGGAGGGAGGAAAGGATATATCGCATGCTTAAGGAATTCAGGGAATTCATTGCCCGGGGCAATGTGCTCGATCTCGCCGTGGCCGTGATCATTGGCGGAGCTTTCGGAGCGATCGTCAAATCGTTGACCGACGACATCATCATGCCGGTCATTGGGGCGATTTTCGGCGGGCTCGACTTTTCCAACCATTTCATCCTGCTCAGCACCCCTGCCGGCTATACCGGCTCGACGACTGATTTCGCGGAACTGAAGAAAGCGGGCGCGGCGATGATCGGGTATGGCGAATTCATCAGCGTCCTCATTAATTTCCTCATCCTCGCCTTCATCATCTTCCTGCTGGTCCGCACTGCGAACAAGCTCATGAAGAAGCCCGAAGAAGCGCCCGCTGGCCCGACCGAAGTCGAACTGCTGACCGAAATTCGCGATGCGCTGAAGAAATCCTGAATTCCCTTATGCGCTGCCCGTCCGGCATGCGCTGGTAAAGCGGGGAAGCATCGTTCGGGGGTGGCCTTGTCGGCTGCCCCCTTTTCTTTTGCCGGGTGCGGACCTATATCGGGATTGCCGGTTTCGACCGGCTATGGCGATAAATTGCGGCGTGCAATAGGCACAGCGGACCCGGGGGCAGTACCCGGCGGCTCCACCACCTCCCTCGGCTACGGGGGAAATGACGGGGCCGAACCAGGATCGACGTGTGTTGAAAGACGTTGTTTTCGCCCGGGCTGAGTAACCCGTTAAAGGCTCAAAACTCACAAGTGCCAACGACAACGAAGCACTTGCTCTCGCTGCGTAATTTTAGGGCCTAACGGCCTGACCTTACAAAGCCAAGAGCACGGTTCGGACCGAACCGGGTAACAGAATCGGAAACCGGGGGCCCGGGGGTGCCTAGCAACAGAAACCCCCACCTTATCGTCATCGTTGGATTTTCGGCCGGGTGGCTTGCGGTTCGCCTGCTTTGCCAGCCTGCTCGTGACGCAGGCAGTCGAGAATCTTGGCCCCGGCCATGAATACGGCGCCGGTGCAGGCCAGAAACAGCAGCTTGCCGCCCCAGCCGGGGAATGTGTCGAGATAGACCTTGCCGCGCTCGCACGCGCCCAGCGCAAGGGCGTAAATGATCAGGAAAGCTTCCCAACGAGTCTTGATGACGAACAGCCTGCCGATCTTGCGAACCATGTTTACCTCTCATTAGGTATAACCTGTGCAACCTTCGTGCCAGATGCGGATCGTGGCCATCGCGTGGCGGTATCGCGTGCCGAAGTGTAAGGCGTTCCGACACTGCGCGCGTGGTTGCGATTTCATGGAAAATCGGGGCGCCGTCCCGGTCAGGTATCGTCCAGCCCGGCGGTTGTGGGCCGCCCGATCAGGCGGTTCGCCACGGCGATCATGCGTGGTTCATGCCGTGCCAGATGGGCGTCGAGCGCGGCCCCTTCGGGCAGGGTGCCGTATTGCGCCACGGCATGGCCGAACATCATGTCGCACACCGCCTCGGCGGTGACGGTGGCGTCGAGTGCGGGTTCGCCGGGCAGATCGGCGATGATGCCCGTCAGCCGCGCAACGGCCCATTCCATGCGGGCGGCAATCATGGCACGTACATCGCGCAGCGCGGGTTCCTCGCCACGCAGAATACGGTGCATGGCTTGGGCATCGGGGGACAGCATCACTCGCAGGCAGACATCGACGAACGCGCAGACGGGATCGCGAAAGGCCGATTTGCCGATCAGCGGATTGTCCTGAAACCAGTGATCGAGCCGCCATTCCGCCGTGGCGCGCAGCAGCGCGTCCTTGTCGGCAAAGCGGCTGTAGATGGTGTGCTTGCTCATCCGTTCGCGCTGGGCGAGCGTGTCGAACGTGACCGCTGCATATCCGCCCGCGGCATAGAGCGTCCAGGCTTGCCGGAGGATGCGCTCGGTCTTTGCCGCGCCATCGCCGGCGCGGGGCCTCCCTGGTTTTGCGCTGTCTGCCCGTTTCGTCATCGGCCTCTCTTGCCCTGTATTTGGTACTGGTGCCAAGCTATGACTGCTGATAATAACACGGTATGTTACTATTAAGGAGCGGATGATGCGTTTGAAGGGAGCTTTGGGGAAAGGGGCCTTGGCCGTGTTAGGGTTGAGCATGGCGGCGGCGGTGCAGGCGCAGGTTCCTACCCCGCTACCGCAAGCCACCACGCCGGCGCAGCAGCCGAAAATCCCGCAGGCCATGCCCGCCGGGCAAGTCAAGGAATTGCAAGCGCAGATCGACGGTATCCTGGCCAAAAATTCGGCCAGCCTCGTCACGCTGTACAAGGATCTGCACGCCCATCCCGAACTCGCCTTCCAGGAGAAAGCGACCGCGGCCAAGCTGGCCAAGCTGATGCGCGCGGCAGGCTACACGGTGACCGAAGGCGTGGGCAAGACGGGGATCGTCGCCGTTCTCAAGAATGGCGAAGGGCCGACCGTCCTTATCCGCACAGCCACGGACGCACTGCCTTTGGAAGAGCGTACCGGGTTGCCTTATGCGAGCAAGGCGGTCGCGACTTATATGGGCAAGGAAACCCCGGTCGCACATGCCTGCGGGCACGATATCCACATGGCCGCCTGGATTGGCACGGCGCGGGTACTGGCGGGAATGAAAGACAAGTGGCACGGGACGCTGGTCTTCGTCGGGCAACCGGCGGAAGAAGGCGTATCGGGTGCGCGGGCGATGCTGGCCGATGGTTTCATCGAACGGTTCGGCAAGCCCGATTACGGTTTCGCCTTGCATGTCACGCCTGCCCCGGTGGGCATGGTCATCTATCGCCCCGGCATCATGAGCACCAATTCGGATAGCCTGGAGCTTACCTTCCATGGCCGGGGTGGGCATGGTTCCATCCCTTCCGCCGCGATCGATCCGGTCATGATGGCGGCGCGTTTCACGGTCGATGTGCAGAGCGTCATTAGCCGGGAAAAGGAAGCCGATGCCTTTGGCGTGCTGACCATTGGCGCGATTCAGGCGGGGGAAGCGGGCAATGTCATCCCGGATGACGCGCTGCTGCGCGGCACGATCCGTACCCAAAACGATAAGGTGCGCACGAAGATTCTCGATGGCATTGGGCGCACGGCGAAGGCGGTGGCGATAATGGCGGGCGCGCCGGAGCCGAGCCTGACCATCACCCCCGGCGGGAAGATGGTGATGAACGATACCGCGCTCACCGCCAGCACCGCCGCCGTGTTCAAAAGCGCGTTCGGCATCAATGCCCAGCCGATGAGCCAGCCGATGTCGGGGAGCGAGGATTTCTCCGAATTCGTGCTGGCGGGCATCCCTTCGGTCTATTTCCTCGTCGGGGGGATCGAGAAGGAGAAGTTCGACGCCGGAATCAAGGCGGGCAATCTCGCCGTCAACCATTCCCCCGAATTCGCGCCGTTGCCCGAACCCACCATCAGCACCGGGGCCACCGCCATGGCGCTGGCGGTGCTGAATGTCACTCATGTCCAACCCTGAGCGGGGGGCGACCGGTTTAGCCGCCGGTCAACGCCCGCGCGATGGCGGTGAATTCGCCGACCGATAGCGTTTCGGCGCGGCGGGCGGGATCGATGCCCAGCGTTTCCAGCGCATCCACCGCGCCGGGCAGGCCTTTCAGGCTTTGCCGCAACATCTTGCGCCGCTGGCCGAAGGCGGCTTCGGTCACGCGTTCCAGCACGCGGGCGGAAACGCCTTCCGGCATTGTAGCGGGGGTGACATGGACAATCGCGCTCATCACCTTGGGTGGCGGAGTGAAGGCGCTGCGATGCACTTTCATCGCCAGCCGGGCCTGCGATCGCCACTGCGCCAGCACCGCCAGCCTGCCATAAGCGGATGTGCCGGGCGTGGCGGCGATCCGCTGGGCGACTTCCATCTGGAACATCAACGTCAGGCTGGACCATTGCGGCGGCCAGTCCTCCCCCGATAGCCAGCCGGTGAACAGCGCGGTGCCGACATTGTAGGGCAGATTGGCGGCCACGGCGTAAGGTTCGTCAAACAAGCTGGCCGGATCGATGGCCAGCGCATCGCCTTCGATCACGTGCAACTGACCGGGGAAAGCTTCCCCCAGTTCGGCCAGGGCAGGCAGGCAGCGCCGGTCCATCTCGATGGCGGTCACCCGCGCGCCCGCGCGCAGCAGCGCACGGGTCAGGCCGCCGGGGCCAGGGCCGACTTCCAGCACTGGTTTCCCTTCCAGCGGGCCGGGAATGGCGGCGATCCGGTCCAGCAACTGCTCATCGAGCAGGAAGTTCTGCCCCAGCGCCTTGGAAGCGGACAAGCCGTGTCGGGCGATGATATCGCGGATCGGGGGAAGGGAAGGCAGCGTGCGGTTCATATTGCCGCCTGCTGTGCCAGCATCGTGGGCACAGGGGAAGAGCGCTCTATCTAATCCGCCGCCCCGGCCAGGCGGCGGGCGGCCGCGGAGCCCGCCATGCGGATTGCCGCGATCATCGCGCCCGGATCCGCCACTCCCTTGCCGGCTATGCCGAAGGCGGTGCCATGATCGGGCGAGGTGCGCACGATGGGCAGGCCCAGCGTCATGTTCACCCCGTTGTCGAAATCGAGCGCTTTCAACGGGATCAGCGCCTGATCGTGATACATGCACAGCGCGACATCGAATGTATCGCGGGCATGGGGGGAAAAGAGCGAATCCGCTGGATGCGGCCCGGTTACATCGATCCCTTCGGCGCGCAGCACGGCAATGGCGGGGGCGATGATCCGCTGCTCCTCATCCCCCATGCGGCCTTCTTCGCCCGCATGGGGATTGAGCGCGCATACGGCGAGGCGCGGCCTGGCGATCCCGAAATCGCGGCGCAGACCGGCGGCGGTAATCCGGGCGCGGTTGCAGATGAGATCCTGCGTAATCATCGCGGGAACGCGGGCAAGCGCGCAATGGACAGTGAGCGGAACGGTGCGCAATTGCGGCCCGGCCAGCATCATCACCGCATTTTCCGCTGAAATTCCGCTGGCTTCGGCGACGAATTCGGTCTGCCCCGGATGGCGGAAGCCGATTTCGGCCAGCCGCGCCTTGGCAATCGGCCCCGTCACCACCCCGCAAGCGTGCCCTTTCACCGCGAGCTGCGTGGCCTGTGTGAGCGAGGCAAGGGCCAGATGCGCGCCCACGGTGCCTGGCTCCCCCGGCGTATAAGGTGCATCGTCCAGCCCGAGCACGGGCAGGGCGTGAGGGAAAACGCCTGCCGCTTCTGCCGGATCGGCAATCGGCTGCACGCTGATGGCGAGGCCGCGCTGCCGGGCGGCGGCGGCCAGCAGATTGGCGCCGCCCACCGCGAAGAAGGGGCGCAATCCGTCCGCATCGCGCCGCACCCAGGCGGCGCAGATCAGTTCCGGCCCGACGCTGGCGGGATCGCCCAGCGAAACCGCAAGCGCACCGGCCGTCATCGGATCAGTTGTAATCGATCACCGCATCGCGGCGAAGGTCGCGCAGATAGCGCTGCGCGCGCTTGTTCACGCGTTCGTCTTCCATCTGCGACATCAGATCGTCGAAGCTGGGGCCTGCGCTGACCTGCGCTTCGTCACGGCCGCACAGCATGAGCGCGCTGATCCCGTCCTTGGCGGAGCCGAACGGGGGCGTCGTCTGCCCGATCTGCAGCGACATCATCAACTGCTGCAACGCCGGGGGCAAATCGCGAATGCGGACATTGTCGTTGGAAACGACGTGCGCGCCCATCGCTTGCGCCGTTGCATCGACATCGCCGCACCCTTTCATCTGCTTCACGCTCTGCGCGAAAGCAGCCGCTTTCTGCTGGGCTTGCGCATCGGTGCTGCCCGGCGGGAGGGGCATCGAAATCTGCTTGAGGCTGAGCACGGCATCGCGCGGATCGGCCATCAGCACTTGCCGCTTGTCGATCAGGTAGAGGATCGAATAACCGCCCGACACCTCGACCGGGCCGACCAACTGGCCGCGTTCCATGCTACGGGCCACGGTCGCCAGTTCGGTCGGCAATTGCGCAAGACGCACCCAGCCGAGATCGCCGCCTACCGCAGCGGTGGACGCTTCGGAGAACTGGCGGGCATAAGCGACGAAGCTGGCCCCCTGGCCAAGCTGCTGGACGATCTTCTTGGCGTTTTCGAACACCGCCGCCTTATTCTGCGAATTGGCTGACAGATAGATTTCGCCGATCCGGTATTCGCTGGTGCCGCGCTGCGCCTGCATGCGCTGCATCAGTTCCTTCACTTCTTCTTCCGAGACATTGACGAAGGGCTGGACATTGCGCCGCAACAGGCGCTGCCAGGCGAGTTCGCCCTGTATCTGCCGCTTGAGCGAGGCGGAGGAAGAGCCGATCTTTTGCAGATAGGCATCCATCGCCTGCGTGTTCTGGCCGAAGTTCTGCGCCGCGACGCGGGCATACGTCTGATCGATTTCCGCCTGTTCGACTTCGATCTTCTGCGCGCGGGCTTCCTGGATTTCGAGCGTTTCGTCGATCAGGTTGCGCAGCACCTGCAGGCGTAGACGTTCCTTTTCATCCGGGCTGATCGATTGGCCGTTGTTGGCCGAGAGAATCAGCGCCAGCCGCTGATCGATGTCGGTGCCGGTGATGATCTCGCTGTTCACCCGCACCGCGGCGCGGCGGTTGTTGGGATCGTTCTGGCCGAAGATCTGCAGATTCTGCGGAATGTTGAGCCCGCCGGATGAGGCGTTGGCGGCGGGGATCGCATCCTCGCTCGCCTCTTGCGCCACGGTGGGGGCCGTGCCGGACATGAGCAAGGCAAACGCAGTGCAGAGTGCAACGCGCCGGGAAGGAGTTTTACGCAGGGTCGTCATTACCACTCGAGCAATCCTGTTACCGGCGCCGATATGGCGCCATCCCAAACTTACGGGGAGGCTCTGCCGCCGGGCGGCTTAACCGAAGCTGAGCCCCGCCGATAGCGTGTTTGCGGGGCCGTGCCAACGTCTGCGCGACATAGCGGGCATGTCCCCTTACCGGAAGCCGATATTGCGCAGGGCGAAGAAGATCTGGAAGCGGTTGTCGGCCTTGGCGTCGCCGCTGTTGGCATAGTCGTGCAGCCAGGTGGCCCCGAATTCGAGACAATCGTCCTGATAGGCGAAGCCGAGGCGCGTACGCAGCGGTTCGAAGCCATCGGATACGGCCAGCGGATCTTCCGAACGGTCGGTTAGATTGATGACGCCCGAACCGAAGATCGACCAGTAATTGGCGAAGGCGACGCGGCCCGCAAAACGCAGTTCTTCGCGGTCCTGCAAATCTTCCACTTCGTCGATATTGCGGTTGAGGCGCAGATAACCGATTTCGGCATACGTCTTGCGCGAACCGATGGAGGCGGAAATTTCGTTGCGGCGCACAGCGAAGCTGTTCTTGTCGATCCGGAAGCGGTGCGTCAGGCTGACGAAATCGCGGAAGCGGACTTCCGTGCGGCCGACGAAATCGGAGAAATGGCCGCTGAGGCCGGTGCCGTTGGGGAGAATCTGGCTGCTGGTGTTGAAGCTGTAGGATTGGCCGACGGTGCTTTTGATCTGCCAGCCGGGCCGGTCGAGCTGCCAGTCGAAACCGTAAGTGATCCGTGTTCCGTCCTCCACCCGGTCATACCCGGGAAAGCGGTTCAGCGCGAAGAGGTTGCTGTCTTCCAGATCGATTGCGCGGGCATCTTCGTTTGGGACGTTGAGATTGCTGATCTTGGGTGAGGTGACGAGTTGCAGGCGGGGGGTGAAGACCTGCGTTCCGCCGAAGACCGAGCCGACGAACGGCCATTTGACATCGACCGCCGCCAGCGCGACCCCGCGCGTCTGCCAGCCCGGCAGGCCGCGATAGATGGCGGTCGTGGTCAGGTCGTTGTCGCTCGAATGATAGAGATCGCCGCGCAGCAGCCCGGTGAAGGTGACGACCTGCCCCATGGGGGTGATGAGGCTGCGATCCCATTTGGCAAGCGCGAAGGCGCGCTGCGTATCCTGCCCCGCCGTGCGGCTGATGGCGAGGCTGTTGACCTGCACTTCGAGCTTGCCGCCCAGTATCGGATCGGCAAAGCGGCGGCGATATTCGAGAATCGGCAAGGCCACCGGCACCTGGCCCTGATCGGTCGTGGTGATCATCGTCTGCATCGCCCAGCCGGAGAGCGAGAAGTAAGTGTTGTCGCCAATGCGTTCGAGATCGATGGTCGAACGCAGACGGTCATCCCGGCTGATGTTGTAGCGGCGCAGGAAAGTGCGGTCGCTCGCTATGCGCCCGGAAAAGGTCAGGCTCCAGTTCTGGTCGAACTGATAGCGGCCGTTGGTTTCCAGATAGCCGCGCCAGTCGGTTTGCTCGACCGTGCCGGAAATCGGGATGCGCGCGCTGCGGGTGATGTAGCCGGTCGCCTGCAACGCCCCCTTGTCGAACAGGCCGTGGTATTTCAGCCGCAGCATCGGCGGGGCTTCGGTGAAGACGTAGCCTGTGGCCTCGACATCCTGATTGGGCGCGAGCCGGGCATAATAGCTGGCCGACAGTTCCAGCCCGTTGTTGCCCGAAACGGTGATGCCCGGAATCATCAGGCCGGACCGGGCGCCCCCGTCGGCGCTGATTACGAGGCCCGGCATCGGCACTTGCACCAGGCCGAACACTTCCAGCTTCCCGCCGTAGAACCGGATGCTGTTCGTGCTTTGATTGTAGATCACCCGGTCGGCGACCATGCGCCAGCTGGGCTTGCGGCTGCACCCTGTGGCAGTGACCACGGCGCAACCGGTGTAGGCCGCATCGCTGAGCGTGACGACGCCCAGGTCGTCGCGCACCCCTTCGCGTGCGGCCATGCGGCCCCCTTCCGCGAAGGCCAGCAGCAGATTGTGCATTGCCCCGGCCTTCAGCGCGTCGGTCAATTCCATGCTGTCGGTGTAGAGCTTGTTGCCGTCTTCATCGATCATCACGATGTTGCCGCTGGCGATGATCTGCCCGCTCTTGCGGTTCCAGGTGACGGTCTGGGCGTCCAGCGTCTGCCCTTCGCTGCGCAGGATCACATTGCCGCGGGCGATGACGATATCGGACTGCGAATCGTATTCCACCTGGTTGGCTTCGAAGCCGACTTCGCGTTGTTTTTGCGGTTCCTGCGCCGGGGCCGCGTCTTGCGCGAACACAGCCGTGGGGGCGCCCATCGCCAGCAGAAATGCGGCGATTGCGATCGAATGAGGGTGACGCAGGCGTCGTGAGGGAATGTGCAACGAGAGTGCGGCGTCCGGGTGCATGGCTTGCCTATCGCATTGCCCGCCCCTAACTGCAACGGCAGTATCATCATCGGGACGCCGGACATGCCCGGATCGCCCCGTCAAGCAGCCGGAGCATCCATGAAGATCCAGTTCGCCAGCCAGCCCGACGCATCCATCCGCCTGCAGGCCCGGATTGTGGATAAGGACCAGCTTCCCGCCGATCTCGAACCGCTGGCGCGCGCCGGGGCGGAAGCGGCCCGCTTCACTGGCAAGACGGGGCAGGTGTTCGAAACCTTTGTGGAACGCAATGGGGCCGTGGTGCGTCTGGCGCTGGCCGGGGCGGGCGATCCCGCCGATGCGGACCGGCTGAGCGCGCTGGAGCGGGCCGGGGCCGCGCTCGCCGCAAAATACCGCGCTTCGGGCGAAACGGCGATGGCGCTCGATCTCGCAGGGGCCGTCGCCACGGCGGAACAGGCGGCGGCGGTTCTGCTCGGCCTGCGGCTGCGCGGCTGGCGGCACGATGTCTATCGCACGACCTTGCCCGCCGATCAGAAGGCTTCGCTCGAACAGGTGAGCGTGACCGGCGCACCCGATGGAAGCGCCGCCGCATGGGATGTGGAGGCCGCGATTGCCGAAGGGGTGGAATTCACCAAGCAACTGGTCACCGAACCGGCCAACGTGATCTACCCGGAAAGCTTCGTCGCCGCCTGCCGTGAACGCTTCGCCGGGACCGATATCGAAATCACCGTGCTGGACGAAGCGGATATGCGCGCGCTCGGCATGGGGGCGCTGCTGGGCGTGGCGCAAGGTTCCGCCCGCCCGCCGCGCCTGCTGGCGCTCAGGTGGAATGGTGGTGCGGCCGGTAAGAAGCCGGTGGCCTTCGTGGGCAAGGGGGTGACGTTCGATACCGGCGGCATCTCGATCAAGCCCGCCGCCGGGATGGAAGACATGAAGTGGGACATGGGCGGTGCGGGCGCCGTGGCGGGCACGATGCTGGCGCTGGCGCTGCGCAAGGCGAAAGCGAATGTCGTCGGCGTGTGTGGCCTGGTGGAGAACATGCCCGATGGCAACGCGCAGCGGCCGGGCGATGTCGTCACCACGATGGCAGGCAAGACGGTGGAAGTAATCAACACCGATGCCGAAGGGCGGCTGGTGCTGAGCGATGCGCTGACCTGGACCCAACGGACGTATGAGCCGACCGCGATTGTCGATCTGGCGACGCTGACGGGCGCGATACTCATTTCGCTGGCGCACGAATATGCGGGCCTGTTCAGCAATGACGACGATCTGGCCGCCAAGCTTGATGCGGCAGGCAAAGAAAGCGGGGACCGGCTGTGGCGTTTTCCCATCGGCCCGGCGTTCGACAAGATGATCGACAGCCCGATTGCCGATATGAAGAATGTCGGCCCGCGCTATGGCGGTTCGATCACGGCGGCGCAGTTCATCCAGCGCTTTATCGAGAAGGACACCCCCTGGGCGCACCTCGATATCGCGGGCACGGTGTGGACCGACAAGCCGGGCGCGACCTGGGATCGGGGGGCGACCGGCTTCGGCGTGCGCCTGCTCGACCGTTTCGTGCGCGACAATTACGAAGGCTGATGGCGGGAAGCCGGGGCAGGCACGGCGGATGCGCGTCGATTTCTATCAGTTGAGCCGCGATCCGGTGGAACTGGTCGTCCCGCTGATCGCGCGGGCGACCCGCGCCGCGGGGGAGCGGCTGCTGGTCGTTTCGGGCGACGATGCCGCGCTCGACAGGATCGGCCATGCGCTGTGGGACCGTCTGCCCGAAGCGTTCCTCGCCCATGGCCGGGCGGGGGAACCGCACGAGGCGCGCCAGCCGATCCTCCTTTCCGGACAGCCTGAGGCGGGCAACGGCGCGCGGTTCGTGGCGCTGGCCGATGGGCAATGGCGGGAGGAGGCCAGAGGCTTCGACCGGGCGTTCCTGCTGTTCGGCGATGCGGAACTGGATGGTGCGCGCGCCTGTTGGCGCATGCTGGGCGGCCTGGACGATGTCGAACGGCGGTTCTGGAAGCAGGACGGCGGCAAATGGCGGGAAGGGCCTTAGGGCCGCAGCGACCCGGCCCGTGCGGGCCTGCCCTTGCGGCCTTGCCCATTCCCGGCTAGGGGGCCGCGCAATTTTTCGCAACATCATAACGCTCGCAAGGAACGCACCATGGCGGTTACCCGCACCTTTTCGATCATCAAGCCCGACGCCACCCGCCGCAATCTGACCGGCGCTGTCACCAGCATGCTGGAAGAAGCCGGCCTGCGCGTGGTCGCTTCCCGGCGCATCCGCATGACGCAGGAACAGGCAGAAGGCTTCTACGGCGTGCACAAGGAACGCCCGTTCTTCGCCGATCTGGTCGCCTTCATGACCAGCGGCCCGGTCGTGGTGCAGGTGCTCGAAGGCGAAGACGCCGTGAAGCGCAACCGCGACGTGATGGGCGCGACCAACCCGGCGGACGCCGCCGAAGGCACGATCCGCAAGGCGTTTGCGGAATCGATCGAAGCCAATTCGGTCCACGGTTCGGACAGCGACGAAAACGCCGCCATCGAAATCGCCTTCTTCTTCAAGCCGGAAGAAGTGGTCGGCTGATCGGCTTCCCTTGCCGGAAAACGGGCCGCCGGGGCGATCCGGCGGCCTTTTTCGTATGCGCCGCCCGCGCGGTGAGGCTGCCGCCCCGGTTCAGAGCAGCGGGCTCATCATCGCCAGCAGGTTGCGCCACAGGCGCAGCGGAATGCCCACGCTGTCCGCCACGGCGGCGGTGATCGCGGTGCTCTGCGCCAGATAAGTATCCTGCCGCGCGCGAACCTGGGCGGCGAAGGCGGCATTGCGGAACAGGATATTGTTCTCGAAATTCAGTTCGAAGCTGCGCCGGTCGAGATTGGCGGAGCCGATCAGGCCCACCTCGTTGTCCACCACCATGGTCTTGGCGTGGAGCAGGCCGGGGGCGTATTCGTAAATCCGCACCCCGGCATCGATCAGGTCGGCATAATAACTGCGGCTTGCCCCGCCGACGAAGCGGCTGTCGTTGCGCCGGGGCAGGATCATCACCGTATCCACCCCGCGCCGCCCGGCGGCGAGCAGCGCGAAGACGAGCTGTTCGTCCGGCACGAAATAGGGGGTGGTAATCACCAGTTCGCGCCGCGCCGCATGGATCAGCGAAACGAAGCATGCCGTCATCGCCGGATAGGAAAGATTAGGCCCGGTGCCGATCGCTTGCGCGGTGATGCCGGGGACGGCGGCATCCGGGGTGCCATCCCCGTTCGTTGCGTCCGTATCGGCGCTACCGGATGGCGGTTGCAGCAGGGCGGAAATGTCATCGCCCCCTTCCACATGCCAGTCGGACGCGAAGAGGAATTGCCAATGGCGCGCCAGCGGGCCTTCCCAGCGGCTCATGATGTCCACCCACGGGGCGAATTTCGCCTTCACCCGGAATTCGGGATCGGCCAGATTCTGGCTGCCGCACCACGCGATGCGGTTGTCGACGATCAGTTGCTTGCGGTGATTGCGCAGATCGACCCGCCCGCGAATGAGCGTCCAGATCAGCCCGCCCACCGGCATGGCGACGCGGGCATCGATCCCGGCTTCGCGCAGCGCCCGCCAATGGGGGGAGCGGATGAAAGTGCGCGATCCCAGCGCATCGGCCAGCACGCGGACCCTGATCCCGCGCGCCGCCGCCCGGATCAGGGCGTCCCTGATCCGCAGCCCGTTGCCGTCCGCCAGCCAGATGTAGAACCCCAGATGGACGGTTTCACGGGCGGCATCGATATCCGCCACCATATCGCGGATCGCGCTGTTGCTGTCGGCGGCGAGCCGGGCACTGTTCCCTTCCGTGGGCGGCAGCCCGTTGACCGAGCGGGCGAGAGCGAACGGCACCGCATAAGGCGTGGCGTCGAGCGCGGCGGTGATCGCCCGGCTTTCGCTGGGGTGGGGCAGGTGCTGCTCGATATCGGCGAACCGCGCGCGCCGCCGGGCGCTGATCCGCGTTTCCCCCAGCAGCAGATAGGCGACGATCCCGCCCACGGGAATGACGATCACCGCGATGGCCCAGGCGATCCGCGAAGCTGGCTCGCGCTGCGGCCGCAGCATGACGCGCAGCAGCACGATCCCTTCGAGCAGAAGGATAAACAGCGCGAAAGCGTAACCCAGATCCCGATGCATAGGCGTAGTTCTGCGCAATCGGGGGGAAATTGCCAGCATCAAAACGCACAAATGCCACCGATGGAGCAGCGCGGCGGGAACGATCTACCGCCTCCGCCGCGCGTGGAATGCGGTATGATCGGCCACAACGAAGCCTTCCACCGGCCCCGCAATGACCCGCGCCAGCGCCGAAGTTGACACAGTTGACACGGTACAGGGTGTGAATGGCGGGATGCCCGGCGGCTCGGTTGCGGGGCTGGATGGGTAGCGCTCTCCTGCATCCTTCCCATCCCTTTCTTCGTTGTTTCCAGCCCCGCCTACGCGGGAATGACGAGGGGAAGGTGAAGCGGCAGCCGCCGTTTCGCTCTCCGCCAGCAAGGTATCGACCGCCATACAGGCCTGAGCAAACCAGCCGTCCCATTGTGCCGCTGCCCGCAGACGGGCCTCCTCCCGCACGGTGGAATAGGCCTCATCCTCTCTCTGCCACAGCGGTATGTCCGCCGCATTAGCCTCGCGGTCGTCCGGCTCCTCCTCCGGGGTGTCGCCACCATGGAACAGGCGCCGCTCGGCATCTTCCATTGCCCGCGTAATCGCCTGCGCACGCGCCAGCGGCAGGCCGTCCTCACTAGCCAATTCCTCCGGGCACCGCGCCCCGCGATCAGCGCCAGCAGTTCGTCGAACCGCTCCGCATCGCGCTGCGCCGCGCGGTTTTCCGCCATCCGGTCCAG
>CAYXMY010000062.1:0-17001 GCA_964466155.1 uncultured Caenibius sp.
CCGGCGTCATCAGCACCGAGGTCATCAGGCCGAGCGAGCCGAAGCCCTGCGCCACCGTGTCGGACTGCACGTCGCCGTCATAGTTCTTGCAAGCCCAGACGAACTTGCCGTTCCACTTGAGAGCCGAGGCGACCATGTCGTCGATCAGGCGGTGTTCGTACACGATGCCCTTGTCGGCGAACCGTTCCTTGAAGCCTTCGTTGTCGAACACTTCCTGGAACAGGTCCTTGAAGCGGCCGTCATAAGCCTTGAGGATGGTGTTCTTGGTCGAGAGGTACACCGGCCAGCCGAGGTCGTAGCCATAGTTGAAGCTGGCACGGGCGAAGTCGCGGATCGAATCGTCAAGGTTGTACATCGCCATGGCGACGCCGCTGGACGGGAACTTGAAGACTTCGAGATCGATGTTTTCGCCGTTGTCGCCTTCGAACACCAGGCGCAGCTTGCCGGGGCCGGGGATCAGCGTGTCGGTGGCGCGGTACTGGTCGCCGAAAGCGTGACGGCCGACGACGATGGGATCGGTCCAGCCGGGGACGAGCCGCGGCACATTCTGGATCACGATCGGTTCGCGGAAGACCACGCCGCCCAGGATGTTGCGGATCGTGCCGTTGGGCGACTTCCACATCTTCTTGAGCTTGAATTCTTCGACGCGCGCTTCATCGGGGGTGATAGTAGCGCACTTCACGCCGACGCCATGCTGCTTGATCGCATTGGCTGCGTCGATGGTGATCTGATCTTCGGTCTCGTCGCGCTTTTCGATCGAGAGATCGTAATATTTCAGATCGACGTCCAGATAAGGCAGGATCAGCTGTTCGCGGATCCACTGCCAGATAATCCGGGTCATTTCGTCGCCGTCGAGTTCGACGACGGGGTTAGCAACCTTGATCTTTGCCATATTCGCTCTGTCGCTCCTGGGGGGAAGTGTGGGCGCCTCTTAGCAGCTAGGCGCGCAGGCGCAAGGCGCGTGGCGGTTGGCAGCGGGGGCCGATTTGCTACTGTATCGGCGAATCCACTGACGCAGGGGTTCCATCACGCTGACGATCGGCCAGCTCCGGCTTATCGAACAGCGGGTTACCGGCGAAGGGCCGAGCGTTTCACGAAAAACTCATGCAAAGGGACACGGTCATTGCCGTGTTATAGGCATGAAAAAACCCGCCGTATCCGTTTGGAAAGGCGGGCTTTTCGAATGGTGGGCGTAGCAAGGATTGAACTTGCGACCCCTACGATGTCAACATAGTGCTCTACCACTGAGCTATACGCCCGCACCATTCGGTCTGCAATCGGCAGGAGGGCCATGTAGCGGCAGGTCCGTTGCCTTGCAAGACGGATTTCGCCGAATTTTTACAAGCGGGAAATGGCCGGTCCGCGATTACAGATTCACGCTGATCTGCGTCTCGAACATGCGTTCCACTTCCAGCACGAGATCGCGCAGATGGAAGGGTTTCGACAGAATCTTGGCTTGCGGCTGCTGCCGGTTGCGGCGCATCGCGACAGCGGCGAATCCGGTGATGAACATGATTTTGGTGCGCGGCGAAATTTCCGCGCAACGCTGGGCAAGCTCGATCCCGTCCATGCCCGGCATCACGATATCGGACAGCAGCAGATCGTAGTCGCTGTCTTCGAGAAGCGGCACGGCATCGGTCCCGCTGCCGACGGCCGATACCTCATAACCCGCGTTGTGGAGCGCGCGCGCCAGATAGCCGCGCATCGCTTCGTCGTCTTCGGCAAGGAGGATACGGATCATGGGAGGCCTTTCGTGCAGTGGAGGCTTCCTAGAATGAATCGCCGGTAAATTCTTCTTGCGAATCAAGCATGGCCAGCTTTGACACAAGTCGTTTCCGGGGGCAGCTTGCAGCCATGGAGCGCACGACGCGAAGGAAGAATGATTCGCAGCCCCGCCAGGGGGGCGAAATCCCGGAGAGCAGCGGCCAGGCGGCCTTTTCCCTCCACGCCGGGGAACCGTCGCCCATACCCGTGCTGTTGGCGGTGCCGCATGCGGGGCAAGTCTATCCTCCCTCTTTATTGGCCCAAATGCGCAGCCCGGCCAGCAGTGCGATGCGTCTGGAAGACAGGCATGTGGACCAGGTGGCGCGATTCGCGGCCGATGAAACCGGGGCCGCGCTGCTGGTCGCGCACGCGCCCCGGGCGATGATCGATCTTAACCGCTCCCCGGACGAGCTGGACCCGGAAATGATCCGATATGGACGCGGTTCTGCCGCTCCCCCGCGTTCGACGCCGCTGGGCTGGCGCACCCGCAGCGGGCTGGGGCTGGTGCCGCGCCGGTTGCCCGGATTCGGCGAATTGTGGCGCGGACCGTTCAGCGAAGCCGCAATTGCCGCCCGGATCGAGCGGATTCACCAGCCTTATCATGGGACGTTGCAGGCCGTTCTCGAACAGATGCGGGAGCGGTGGGGCATGGCCTTGCTGCTCGATATCCATTCGATGCCGCCGCTTCCCGCGCGTTTGTCCGGCGAACCGGCCCCGGTCTGCGTGCTGGGCGATCGTTTCGGGGCGAGCTGCGATGCGGCGCTTGCGCTGGCCGCGCAGGAATATCTGGCCGCGCAGGGCCTGAAGGTCGCCGCCAACCGGCCCTATGCCGGGGGGTATGTGCTCGACCGGCATGGCCTGCCGAAACAGGGCATCCATGCGATCCAGATCGAATTTTGCCGTTCGCTCTATCTCGATTTCCAGCTCGATCAGCCGGGGGCGGGCGTGGCCGTGATCGGGCGTATGCTGGCCGGGCTCGTCCGCTATCTGGCGGAAGAAGTCGCGGCGATGGGGCATGGGCGGCGTTGGAATCTCGCCGCGGAATAGGAGCGGCGGGCGCGGGTGTTTCGCGCAGGAGCCGCGCAAGTCTTTTCCCCATATGAAAAAACCACCCCGTGCGAACACGGGGTGGCCAAGGTTCAGGGAGGAGGTGCATTCGCATGCACCTGTCCAACAGGCCATGAGGGAAAACCTGCCGAACCTCGTTAAATTACGTATTCCGAGTCAATCTTGCAAGCCTTTCGGGGGACTTGCGACAAATTGCTACAGAATAGCGCCGGACCGTTCGATCAGGCCGGGAGCTGCGGACCCTTGCCCTGCGCCGCCTGACGGCTGAACACCGCGCGGATCAGATCGAGCGAAAACAGGTGGGCATAGACCAGCGCGAGGAAGCCGTTGCGGTTCCAGGTGCGCAGCTTGTCGCCCCGCACTTCGCGCAGCTTTTCCTCGTTGATCATCTGGAAACCGCGATAAACGAACGGCCTATCTTCAGCGCCTTCCTGACGGATCGCGACTTCGCCTTCCATCAGCAGATCGTTTTCCTGCAGTTCCTGGACGAAAGCGCTCGTGCGGGCGCCAGCTTCTTCGAAGCGCTGGCAGAAGTTCAGCATTTCCTGCGTGATTTCGCTCGGCTTGCCGTCGTCGAACAGGGCATTGCCGTCCTTGAATTCACCGACCAGGCCGCTCGACGGATCGAAGCACAGCGAAAGTTCTTCGGTTTCCTGGCTCAGCTTGGCGAGCAGGAAGGGGTAACGGCGGGCATAAGCGGGAAGGTAGAGACCTTCTTCCACGGTGCCATCGTCGGAAACAAATGCGTTCACGCCTTCGTTGAGGCCCATCAGCGCCAGCGGAACCGGGCTGTCGCCGCTGCTGAACACGATCGGGAAGTGACGCTGGGTCATCGGGAATTCTTCGACCGTTAGCGGAACGGCGTGCTGCCCGGCCAGCCAGATCGCCTTGTCGGCGGCGCGGGCGTGCCAGGTGCCGTGATCGCGGCTGTTGAGCGGCATAAGGTCATTGTAGAACAGGGGCAGGGTAGCTTGCGGCGCGCTGGCCATGGGACACTCTCCGGAATTGGCAGTAATATGGCAGGGCACATGCCCCAGACGTGAACGGCGGGCTTTAAGGTGTAGCCGGTTCAGGCGCAAGCGGGACAAGCTTGCCCGGATTGAGGATATTGGACGGGTCCAGAGCTTTCTTCACCGCGCGCATCATGTGCAGGCGCACCGGGTCCGTCAGCCGCGCCAGTTCGGCAAGCTTGGCCTGGCCGATTCCGTGCTCCGCGCTGATTGATCCGTCCCATGCGCTGACGCAATCGTAAATGAAGGCGCTGATCGCCTTCCCGGCGGACTTTTGCCATTCGCCCTGCACGGCGCCCGCCGGGGCGAGAATGTGCAAGTGGACGTTGCCATCGCCCAGATGGCCGTACGCGATGGCCCTGGTTCCCGGAAAGCGGGCTTCCACTTCGGGCATGACATAATCGATGAAGGCGGGCATCCGTTCCACCGCCACCGATACATCATGCTGGACCGCCGGGCCGCGCGCCCGTTCCGCCGCCGAAATGGATTCGCGCAGCAGCCAGAACGCTTCCGCCTGCGCTTCGTTCGCGGCGATAGTGGCGTTTTCGATCAGACCGGCGGAATAAGCGCTTTCGAGCAGGGCCTGCGCCTGTTCGGGCAAGCGGTCGGCTTGTCCGGCCTCGGCGACCAGTTCGATCAGCACATGCCAGGTATGCTCGCTTTCCAGCGGGGCACGGCTGCCGGGGAGATGGCGCAGCACGGCGGCAAGGCTATAGGCGGGAACGATCTCGAACCCTTCCATCGCATTGCCTGCCTGGGCCTCGCAATGGAGCAGCAGCGCGCGCGCCTGCTGGAGCGATGCGACACCTGCCCACAGTACGCAGCGGCCGCCGGGAGCGGGCGAAAGGCGCAAGGTCGCCGCAGTGACGATGCCCAGCGTCCCCTCCGATCCGATCAGCAATTGCTTGAGATCGAAGCCCCGATTGTCTTTCTTCAGCGGGGTGAGCGCATCGAAGCGGCTGCCGTCGGCCAGCACGGCTTCGAGGCCGAGCACTTGCGCGCGCATCGTCCCGTGGCGCAGCACTTGGGTCCCCCCCGCGTTGGTGGAGATAAGCCCGCCGACCGTGGCGGACCCTTTGCCGCCGAGGGTGAGGGGAAAGCGCAAGCCTTCCGCCGCCACGGCATCGTGAAGGTTTTGCAGGATCACCCCTGCCTCGCAGGTGATTTGCAGCGATTCGCGGTCGATTGCGCGGATTGCATCCATCCGCCGCAGCGAAAGAACGATCTGGGTTCCGCTCGCATCCGGGGTGGCGCCGCCGCACATGCCGCTGTTCCCGCCCTGGGGGACCAGGGCAATGCCATGCCGGGCGCATAGCCGGACGAGCGCGGAGACATCTTCCGCCGAAGCGGGGGAGGCGAGCGCGAGCGCCGCGCCGGTATAGTTGCCGCGCCAATCCGTGAGCCACGGCTGAATCAGTTCGGGATCGCGCGTCAATCCGCGGGGGCCGAGCAGCCGCTCCGCTTCTTCGAGAAAGGCGATCTGTTCGGGCGTATCGTTGGCGCGATCCTGCATGATGCCCGCCTATGGACCGGGCAGGAGCCGATTGCCACCATTTGCAAGCGTGGCATTGCAGGTTAAGCGCTCATTCAAACGGCGCACTTAAAGTATCGGGGGACATGCGGATGCTATGTGGATCGTTTCGGGGGACTGACTCGCCTTAATCATGAATAGCCTGGCTGCCTTGCTTTTTCCTGCCATCCTGCTTGCCGCACCGTATCGGGCAGCCCCTGAACGGGAAGCGGAAGCCGTGGCGCTGGCCCCCGCGCCGGACAGGCCGGAGCCTGCCGTCAGCGCGCCGCCGGTGGCGGATGTGTGGGAGGAAATGGCTGACGCTTTCCGCCCCACGGTACAGCAGCAGGTCCGTATCGAACGGCGGGTCATCATTCGCATCAGCCCGCAGCGCACGACCGTGGCGACGGATATGATGAGCGCCTTGCCGCAAGGGGAGCTTCCGGAACGGCTCAAGGAACGCAAGTTCGGCAAATGCCTGCCTGCCCGGTCCATCGTCGGTGTGCAGGGGCAGAGCGACAACCGGTTGCTGCTGTTCCTGCGCGACCGGCGGATATTGATGGCGAGCCTTGAAAAATCCTGCCACGCGCGGGATTTCTACTCCGGTTCCTATGTCCAGTTGAACGAGGATGGACTGGTCTGTGCCGGGCGGGACAAGTTGCACTCCCGTTCCGGGGCGAGTTGCGATCTGCAGAAATTCCGCGAGCTGGTGGTGGATCGGCGCTGACATCTTGCGCTTGATTGCCGTGCTCTTTCCTTGACTTTGCCTCCCATATCGGCAAAGGGCGCGGGGATTCTACGAGGGGCAATGCTATTCCTCGTGACGCGATCGGACGGCCGGTATCGGCCGCCCCCATCCGGACAACCAGGACGCCTATGAAATTTGCCGATCTCGGCCTGTCTGACGAATTGCTGCAAGCAGTCGAAACTGCTGGCTATTCAGAGCCTACGCCGATTCAGGCTCAGGCGATTCCTCAGGTTCAGATGATGAAGGATCTGATCGCCATTGCGCAGACGGGCACTGGCAAGACCGCCAGCTTCGTGCTGCCGATGATCGACATCCTTGCGCATGGACGCCGCCGCGCGCTGATGCCGCGTTCGCTGATTCTGGAACCGACGCGCGAACTGGCGGTGCAGGTCGCCGAAAATTTCGAGAAGTACGGCAAGAATCACGATCTCAAGATGGCGCTGCTGATCGGCGGCGTGCAGATGGGCGATCAGGTCAAGGCGCTGAACGATGGCGTCGATGTGCTGATCGCCACCCCCGGCCGCCTGATGGATCTGTTCGAGCGGGGCAAGATTCTGCTGACCGGCTGCGATCTTCTGGTGATCGACGAGGCGGACCGCATGCTCGACATGGGGTTCATCCCCGATATCGAAACGATCTGCGCCAAGCTGCCGACCAACCGGCAGACGCTGCTGTTTTCCGCGACGATGCCGCCACCGATCAAGAAACTGGCGGACAAGTTCCTCAGCAATCCGAAATATATCGAGGTTGCGCGCCCGGCGACGACCAACGTCAACATCGTGCAGCACAAGGTGTTCGTGCAGGCACGGCGCAAGCGTGAAGCGCTGCGCGAACTGCTGCGCAGCGACAACGTCACCACCGCGATCGTCTTCGCCAACCGCAAGACGACGGTGCGCGAACTGGCCAAGAGCCTGAAACAGCACGGTTTCGCTGCTGGCGAAATCCATGGTGACATGGATCAGCCCGCCCGCCTTGCCGAACTGGACCTGTTCAAGAGCGGGGCCATCAACATCCTCGTGGCATCCGACGTCGCCGCGCGCGGCCTGGATATCAAGGGCGTGAGCCACGTCTTCAACTTCGATACGCCATGGCATCCGGACGATTACGTCCACCGTGTCGGCCGCACCGGCCGTGGCGGGGCGAGCGGACGTGCGTTCACCTTCGTCACCAGCGAAGATGCGGAAGCGATTGCCAGCGTCGAAAAGCTGACCGGCATGGCGATCCCGGTTCACGAGATCGCTGTCGGGGAAGATGCCCCGCGCGAGGAAAAGCCGCGTCCTGCGGAACGCAAGGAGCGGGATGAAAAACGGCCCCGGCGCGAGCGTGAGGAGCGCAAGCCCCGTGAGGAACAGCGTCCGGAGCGCGAAGACCGCAAACCGCGCAGCGAGCGGCCCGACCGTCGCCGCGACTACGGACGGGATAGCGAACCGGATGACGGCTGGAACGGTCCGGTCCCCGCGTTCCTCAGTGTCGCGCTGAACTGACTTTCGTCCCTGCGCTCGCCCTCCCTCATAGGGGGGCGGTGCTGGCGGCCTATTCGGCCAGCGTCACGAAGCTGTCGATCACTCGCTTCAATCCCGCCGTCTCGAACGCGACTTCCAGCTTGTTGCCTTCCTGCCCGGTCACCTGACCATAGCCGAACTTGTCGTGGAACACGCGCGCGCCGATGGCGATATCGCTGCGCGGCTTGGCGGCGAAGCTGGCGGCGCTGCGGGTCGATTCCTTCACCCGTTGCGGGGTCGTGTCGTAGGCTGACGCCGCCGCCCGTTGCCAGCCGGGGCCGCGGCTTTGCGCCCGCTCCGGCTTGTCGCGCGCGACATGGGCAAAGGGATCGTCACGCTCCGACCAGTTGGCGCGCCAGAGCGAGGCCCCGCCGCTGAGCGTCGTTTCCTGATCGATGTGATTGTCGGGCAATTCGGCAATGAAACGGCTGGGGATGGAACTGGTCCATTGGCCGTAAATGCGCCGGTTGGCCGCGTGGAAGATGGTGCAACGCCGCCGTGCGCGGGTGATCGCGACATAGGCGAGGCGGCGCTCTTCCTCCAGACTGGCGAGCCCGCCTTCATCCAGTGCGCGCTGGGAAGGGAACACGCCGTCTTCCCAGCCGGGCAGGAAAACATGGTCGAATTCCAATCCCTTGGCGGCGTGAATTGTCATGATGGTGATCTTTTCGCCGTCGTTGGCCGCATCATTGTCCATCACCAGGCTGACATGTTCGAGGAAGTCCCCCAGCGTGGGATAATCTTCCATGGCGCGCAGCAGTTCGGACAAGTTTTCGAGCCGCCCTGCGCTTTCGGGTGAGCGTTCGGCCTGCAACATGGCGTTATAGCCCGATTCCTCCAGTACCGCGCGCAGCAGTTCGGTGGGGCTCAGCGCGTTCGCCTGTTCGCGCCAACGGGCGAAGTCGCCGACCAGCGCCGCCAGGGTATTGCGCGCGCGCGCGGGCAGTTCGCTGCCTTCGGCAAGGGCGCTCATCCCCACGAACAGCGGCTGATTCAATTCGCGCGCTTTCCGGTGCATCGTTTCCAGCGCCTTGGCGCCAAGCCCGCGTTTCGGCTGGTTGTAGATGCGTTCCAGCGCCAGATCGTCCTGCGGCTGTGCGATGACTCGCAAATAGGCCAGTGCATCGCGGATTTCCGCGCGTTCGTAGAAGCGGAAGCCGCCGATGATCTTGTAGGGCAGGCCGATCTGGATGAAGCGGTCCTCGAATTCGCGCGTCTGGTATTGCGCGCGGACGAGAATCGCCACCCGGTCGAGCGGCGCGCCTTCGCGTTCCAGCCGTTCGATCTCGTCGCCAATACGGCGGGCTTCTTCCGGCGCATCCCACACGCCGATCACGCGGACTTTGTCGCCGCCCGATGCTTCGGTCCACAAGGTCTTGCCGAGGCGCTGGCTGTTTTCCCCGATCAGGCCAGAAGCCGCGCCGAGAATGTCGGGCGTGGACCGGTAATTCTGTTCCAGCCGGATTACCTTAGCGCCAGGAAAATCCTTTTCAAACCGTAGGATATTGGTAACTTCTGCACCGCGCCATGAATAGATTGACTGATCGTCGTCACCCACCACGCAAATGTTCTTGCGCGCCTGTGCCAGCAGTCTCAGCCAGAGATACTGGATGGCGTTGGTGTCCTGATATTCGTCCACCATGATGTATTTGAAACGCTGCTGATACTGTTCCAGCACATCGCGGTGGCGGCGGAAGATATTCAGCATGTGCAGCATCAGATCGCCGAAATCGCAGGCGTTCAAGGCCTTCATGCGCGCCTGATAGAGCGTGTAGAACTGCTGTCCCCGGCCATCGGCATAGGCTTCGTTGTCCAGCGCATCGAGATCGTCGGGATTGAGTCCGCGATTCTTCCAGCGGTCGATCAGTCCGGCAAGCTGGCGCGCGGGCCAGCGTTTTTCATCCACCCCCTGTTCGACGATCAACTGGCGCAGCAGGCGAATCTGATCGTCGGTGTCGATGATCGTGTAATTGCTTTCCAATCCGGCCATTTCTGCATGGCGGCGCAGCATCTTGGCGCAGATGGCATGGAATGTGCCCAGCCATGGCATCCCTTCCACCGCCGGGCCGATCAGATTGCCCACCCGCTCCCGCATTTCGCGCGCCGCGCGATTGGTGAACGTGACGCAGAGAATCTCGCTCGGCCACGCGCGGCGCGTCGTCACCAGATGGGCAAGGCGAGTCGTCAGCGCCGCCGTCTTGCCGGTGCCGGCCCCCGCCAGCATCAGCACCGGCCCTTCGGTCGTCAGCACGGCTTCGCGCTGGGGCGCATTCAGCCCGGCAAGATAGGGCGGCGCGCCCTCCGGCGCGGGAGGCGGATTGAAGGCATTGTCAGAAACGGTCACGCGTGAACAACTAGGGAACATGGCCGCGCGGTTCAAGCGGGGAATGGTGGCCGCGTGGAACCGGGTGGGCGGCTGGCCGTTCCCTTGCAGGTCAACGACAAAAGGAGTTGCGCCATGAAAACCGGACTGTTGAGCGCGATTGTCATCCTTTCTCTGGCGGGCACCGGGGCCGCCGCGCACGCTCAGGATGAAGCAGCGCCACCGCCGGTGCAGGAGCAGGCGAATCCCCAAGGCCCAGGCTTACCCACCGCCGAACCGCCCGCCCCGGCAACCGCGGAGGACCCCGTTCCGCCCGCCATGCCTGCCGATCCGGCCTACAGGGGCGGTCCGTACAAGGGCGCCCTGACCCCGCCGCCGCAGGAGGAGATGGGCAAGACCTATCCCGTGTGCACGCAAACAATTCGGGACAGTTGCCGCAATCGCGGCGGGAAATAGGCCCGATTTCCGCATGGGTTTTGCAATGTGAAGGGTGCTGCGGCGATGGCGCCCTTTGCGATCGGGCTTGACGCGCGGCGCGTTGTGCCCAAGCAAGCGCGCCATGCATCCCTATCTCCAACATCGCCGCATCCTCGCCGCCGCCCTTTCGGGGACAGCCGTCGAATTCTACGATTTCTACGTCTATGCCACGGCGGCGGCGCTGGTTTTCGGGCCGCTGTTCTTCCCTGCCGAGAGCGCTTCGGCGCAATTGCTGTTCAGCCTGATGAGCTTCGGTCTGGCGTTCGTCGCCCGGCCCGTGGGCGCCATCGCTTTCGGCCATTTCGGCGACAGGGTGGGGCGCAAGTCGACATTGGTCGCCTCGCTGATGCTGATGGGGCTTTCCACGCTGCTGATCGCCTTCCTGCCGACATACCAGTCCGCCGGGTGGCTGGCGCCCGCGATGCTCTGCGTGCTGCGGTTCGGGCAGGGTTTCGGCCTGGGCGGTGAATGGGGCGGCGCGGCGCTGCTCGCTGTCGAAAACGCGCCCAAGGGCTGGGAAGCCCGCTTCGGCAGCGCGCCGCAGATCGGTGCGCCGGTGGGTTTTCTGGCGGCCAACGGTCTGTTTCTGCTGCTGGGGCTCGTGTTGTCGGAACAGGAGTTCGTCAGTTGGGGCTGGCGCCTGCCGTTCATGCTGAGCGCCGTGCTGGTCGGGCTGGGGCTGTGGGTGCGATTCCAGATCGGCGAAACCCCTGCTTTCCGCGAAGCGCTGGAGCGGGAAGCGCCGCCCACGGTGCCGCTGGGCCGGCTGTTGCGGGAACACTGGGCGCCGGTCATCACCGGCAGCGCGGGCGTGATCGCGTGTTTCGCGATCTTCTATCTTTCCACCGCCTTCGCTCTCGGCCATCTGACGAGCGCGCGCCATATGGACCGCGAAACGGTGCTGGGGGTGCAGCTGCTGGCCAATACCTTCCTTGCCATCGGCATCGTCGTGGCGGGTATCTGGGCCGACAAGACGACGCCCGGCAAGGTGCTGGGCTGGGGTGCGGTGGCGACGGTCCTTCTGGGGATCGTCTTCGGGCCGGTGCTGGGGAGCAGTTCGCTGCCGGTGATATTCGTGATGCTGTCGGCGAGCCTGTTCATCATGGGGCTGGTTTACGGCCCGCTCGGTGCATGGTTGCCGACGCTGTTTCCGCCTTTCGTGCGCTATACCGGGGTTTCGGTGGCGTTCAACGCGGGCGGAATCATCGGCGGCGCCGTGGTCGCGGTGGAGGCGCAGCGTATCGCGATGAGCGGCGGTATCGCGTTGATTGGGCTGTTTCTGGTGATGTCGGGACTGGCGACGCTCCTCGGTGTCTGGCTGTCCCGCCCCTCACGCGAAGAGGCAGCGCCGGGCGCTGCCTGATCCGTCAGGCAAGGCGCAGCAGATGGAGCCGTGCCTTGCCCGAATCGCGGACAACATCGACGGTGAACCCCTTGATATCCAAGGTTTCAGTGCGCGCGGTTTCGACGCTGATCCACGCCTCCGGCTCAATCCAGCCGAGCCGCCGGAGCTTGTCGAGCGCCACCGCGCCCGCGCCGCTGCCGTAGGGCGGATCGAGCAGGAGCAGATCCGGCAGGCGCTTGGCAGGCCCCAGCGCGAGCACGGACTGCGCCCGCACATCGCACCGGTCCTGCGCGCGCAAGTTGGCGATATTGGCGCGCAATGTGCGCAGCGCGGCTGCGTCCTGCTCGACAAAGATCGCCTCCGCCGCTCCGCGTGACAGCGCTTCCAGCCCGAGCGCGCCGGAACCGGCGAACAGATCGGCCACGGTCAGGCCTTCGAAGCTGCCCAGGCGGCTTGCCAGCATGGAAAACAGCGTTTCGCGGGTACGGTCGGCGGTGGGGCGGGTGGTGTCCCCCTCCGGCGCCTTGAGCGGCCGCCCGCGCCATTCCCCGGCGATGATCCTCATTCCTTGTTCCCCCGTGCCAGTTGCTTGCGGAACCGCTCCACTTCGGCCTGTTTGATTTCGTCGGTCATCCCGCGCGGCAGATCGCCCAGTGCGAAGGGGCCATATGCCGTGCGCAGCAGGCGCGAGACTTTGAGGCCGAGATGTTCGAGCACGCGGCGGACTTCGCGGTTCTTGCCCTCTGTCAGCGTCAGTTCGATCCACTGGTTACGGCCCGTGCGCCGTTCGAGATGGGCGTCGATCGGGCCATAGCGCACACCTTCGACAGTGATCCCTTCGATCAGTTCTTCGAGCTGCGGCTGGGAGACATCGCCATGTGCGCGAGCGCGATAAGTGCGGGGGATGCCGCTGGCGGGCAGTTCCATCGCGCGCTTCAGTTCGCCATCGTTGGTCAAGAGCAGCAGCCCTTCGGTATTGAGGTCGAGCCGGCCAACCGGCATCAGCCGCGGCGTATCCCGGGGCAGGGAATTGCGCAGCGCGGTGTATATCGTCGGGCGGCCGCGCGGATCGTGTTCCGCCGTAATCAGACCCGCCGGCTTATGAAACCGGAACAGCCGCGCCGCTTCCGCGCGGGCCACGGGATTGCCGTCCACTGTCACGCCCTTGAGATTGGGCAACACGGTGGCGGGCGTGTCCAGCACTTTGCCGTCCAGCGCGATCCGCCCTTCGCCGATCATGCGTTCCACCTCGCGGCGGCTGGCGACGCCCGCGCGGGCGAGCAATTTGGCGATCCGTTCGCCTTCGCGCGCTTCGCTGGCAGGTTGCGCCCGCTGGGCGGGGTTCCGCGCGTTGGCGGGGGCCGGCTTGCGCCCGGCAGCGGCAGGGCCGCGCTTGCGGGTGGGGCCTGAGCGGCGAGGCGGGCGCGGGCCGCGCGGTGTTTCGTTTTCCGACATTCTGGGGCCTTTAGCTGGTGAATGTTGCTTCATCCACCCTTCCCAAAGGTGGACCTGCCGCTAATCTCCCGCCATCAGGAGCGCATGGAGAAAACGCGAATGTCAGATGATACGGCGACGGCGGAGCGCAGCCTGGGGGATTCCGTGCGGCCCTATCTGGAAAAAGAATCGCTTGCCGCCTTCTTTCTCGGCATTTCTTCAGGCTTTCCCTATGCGATGATCGGCGCCACCCTGACCACGCGGCTGGCGCAGGATGGAATCGAAAAATCAACGATTACAGCGTTTACCCTTGCATTCCTTGTCTATAATCTAAAGGTTTTCTGGGCATGGGTGCTCGATGGCGTGCATCTGCCCGTCATCGGCCGGCTGGGGCAGCGGGTTTCGTGGATGCTGGTGGTCGGCGTTCTGGTGATTGCCGCCACCGTCAATCTGGCGCTGGTCGATCCGGCCCGGGATATTCAGGGGGTGGTGATTGCGGCGGTTCTGGTCGGGGCGGCGGGGGCGACGTTCGATATCGTGATCGACGCCTATCGTATCGAAACGCTGAAGCCCTATCAGCTCGGCACCGGTTCGGGGATGAGCCAGTATGGCTGGCGCATCGGATCGGCGGGGGCCGGGGCGCTGGCCCTCTATGTCGCCGCGCGCCATGGCTGGCAGGCCGCGTATCTGGCGTGCGCGCTTTTCGCGCTTCCCGCGATGGTGACGGCTGTGCTGGTGGGCGAACCCGAACGGCGCCGCGAACCGGTGCAGCGGCGCGGGGTGGCGGAAGTCTGGCAGTCCATCGCCGGGCCTTTCGCCGAATTCTTCAAGCGCAGCGGCGCGGTCCTCGTCCTGCTGTTTATTCTCGTCCACAAAGTGGGCGATACGCTGGCGAATCTGACTTTCCGGCTGCTGTTCAACGACATGGGATACAGCAACGACGAAATCGCGATCTACGATGTGGGCGTCGGTTTCTGGACGTATCTGATCGGTATTTTCATCGGTGGCATCCTCTATGCCCGGCTCGGGCTGAAACGCTCGGTGCTGATCGCGCTGATCCTGATGGGCGTTTCCAATTTCGGCTTCGCGCTGCTGGCGGCGAGCGGCCATAACAATTGGGGCATGGCGGGGGCCATCGGCTTCGAGAACATGGCCAGCGGCTATGGCGGGGTGGTGATCGTGGCCTATTTCTCCGCCCTGTGCGATTTGCGGTTCACGGCAGCCCAATATGCGCTGATTTCCGCAGCGGCGAGCGTGGTCGGGCGCGTGCTGACCGGGACCACGGCGGGCAAGCTGATAGAGGCCATGGGCTATGTGAACTTCTATCTGCTGACGACGGTGGCTGCGGTGCCCGGCATCGTGCTGTTCTGGTGGATGAGCCGGACCGGACTGGTCGACGCGGCCATGGGCACGGCAGGCGAAGCGGGTGGCGAGAGCGAAGCCTGAAAGGCCGGTTCGGTGGGGCGGGCGCAAGGGTGCGTCCGCCGGATACTGCCACGTTAGTCCGGAATCTCTCCATTCAGCGCGAGAACCTGGCCGGAAAGATAGAGCGTTCCGGTAATCAGCACGGTCTGATGGCGATCGTCGTTTTCGCGGGATAGCGTGGCGGAGACGGCTTCCAGCGCATGCTGAATATCGCTGGCGGGATTCGCCACCGTAATGCCCAACGATTTCGCCGCCGCACAGATCGCTTCGGGCGGGTGATGGTCGTGCCCGGGGATCGGAATAGCCCACAGCCGGTCGATATGGGGGGCCAGAGGTTCGAGAAAATCTTCCACCCGCCGGTTGGCGAGCATGCCCATCACGACATTGAGCACCGGCCGCGCGCCCAGTTCCGCCGCGATCACGCGCGCGGCATCGGGATTGTGCCCACCATCGAGAATGCATTCGCTGCCCGGAACGATGGCCGTCAGCGGGCCGGGGGCAAGGCGTTGCAACCGGGCGGGCCACCGTGCCGCGAGAATGCCGCGCGCCATGGCATCGCTGGCAACCGCTACATCGTTCTGGTGGCGCAGCATGGCCACGGCAAGCGCCGCATTGTCCGCCTGATGCCGCCCCGGCAGGCGGGGCAGCGGCAGCGTGAGCGATCCGGCCGCATCGCGATAGGCCAGCACGTTGTCTTTCACTTGCGCGGTCCATTCCTGCCCCCGCATGGCGACCCGCGCACCGGCTTCCTTGGCGATGCGGATCACTTGTGCGGTGGCTTCGGGCGGATAAGCCTGCGTCACCAGCGGCGCACCGCGCCGGGCGATATTGGCCTTTTCAAACGCGATCCGCGCCAGTGGGTGGTCGGGCGCGCCGGGATCTTCGCGCAGGAGAAAGGCTTCATGGTCGATGCCGAGCGAGGCGATGCCGCAGGCCGCAGGATGTTCCAGCACATTCGTGGCATCGAAGCGGCCGCCGAGGCCGACTTCGATCACGCAGGCATCGGCTTCGATATGGGCGAAGGCGAGGAAGGTCGCGGCCGTAGTCACTTCGAAGAAGCTGGGGGCCAGATCTTCACACTTGTCCAACACTTCGGAAAGAAGATCGGCCAAGAGGTGATCGTCGATCAGCTTGCCCGCCAGCCGGATGCGTTCGTTATAGCGCACCAGATGGGGCTTGGTCGCGGAATGGACCGTCAGCCCCTGTTCTTCCATCATGAAGCGCAGGAAAGTGCAGGTCGATCCCTTGCCGTTGGTGCCCGCGACATGGAACGTGGGCGGCAACAGATGCTGCGGATTGCCGAGCCGGGCCAGCATCGCACGAATCGTGTCGAGGCCCAGACGGCCCTGCGGCAAGGATAGCCGCGAGAGCCGTTCCAGTTGGGCCTGGACCGCCGGATTATCCGAAGTGGCGAAGTCCTTCATGGCCCGGACAGCGGGATCAGGCGGCTTTCGCCGGCTGGAGATAATCGAGCAGGCGGGCCAGCGTTTCGCGCAGCGATTTGCGGTCCACCACCATATCGACCATCCCGTGCTTGTAGAGATATTCCGCGCGCTGGAACCCTTCGGGCAGGCTTTCGCGGATCGTGTCCTGGATCACGCGCTGCCCGGCAAAGCCGATCAGGGCGCCCGGTTCCGCGATATGGATATCCCCCAGCATGGCGTAGCTGGCGGTAACGCCGCCGGTGGTCGGGTCGGTCAGCACCACGATATAGGGCAGCCCGGCTTCCTTCAGGCGGCGGGTCATCACGGTGGCCTTGGGCATCTGCATCAGGCTCAATATGCCTTCCTGCATGCGCGCGCCCCCGGCGGCGGTGAAGACGATATAGGCGCAGCCTTCATCCAGCGCGCGCTGCGCCCCGTTTACGAAGGCCTGGCCCACGGCCATGCCCATCGAACCGCCCATGAACGTGAAATCCTGCACGCCGACCACGGCCTTGTGGCCATCGATAGCGCCCGCGGCGACCTGGAATGCATCTTCATGCGGGCTTTTCGCGCGGGCGGCCTTGATCCGGTCGGTGTATTTCTTGCTGTCGCGGAACTTCAGCGGATCTTCCGTGACTTGCGGTTCGATCAGCAATTCAAAACCGGGATCGAGCACTTGCGCAAGCCGCGTATCGGCCCCGATCCGCCCGTGATGTTCGCAGCGCGGGCAGACGAAGAGGTTTTCCTCGTAATCCTTGGCGAACAGCATTTCGCTGCAATTCGGGCATTTGACCCACAGATTGTCAGCCGTTTCCCGTTTGCGGCTGAAGGGGATCGATTTGCGGATTTGGGTAAGCCAGCTCATACGGGCACCTTTCGCGCATTATGCACCGCTTCTGCAAGGGCGCCGGTCAATTCACGCACAGCCGATGCGGCGGCATCGCCATGCTGGCCGATGAGTTCCACCAGCG
>CAYXMY010000063.1:0-16989 GCA_964466155.1 uncultured Caenibius sp.
CGCCGCGCAGGTGCTTGGAGCTCATCACGTCATAGGCGCCGCCATAGGCCTTGCGGGTGATGACGGTGATCTTGGGCACGGTCGCCTCGGCATAGGCGAACAGCAGCTTGGCGCCGTGCTTGATGATGCCGTTGTGTTCCTGCGAGGTGCCCGGCAGGAAGCCCGGCACATCGACGAGCGTCAGGATCGGAATATTGAAGCAATCGCAGAAGCGCACGAACCGCGCGGCCTTCTTCGAGCTGTTGATGTCGAGCACACCGGCCAGAACCAGCGGCTGATTGGCGACCACGCCCACCGTGCGGCCTTCGACGCGCCCGAAACCGCAGATGATGTTGGCGGCATGGCCCGGCTGCACTTCGAAGAAATCGCCTTCGTCTAGCACCTTACGGATGACTTCGTGCATATCGTAAGGCTGGTTGGCGTTGGCCGGAATGATCGTGTCGAGGCTGTCCTCGATCCGGTCCCACGGATCGGAAGTCGGGCGTTCGGGCACTTCTTCCTTGTTCGACAGCGGCAGGAAATCGAAGAAATCGCGCACCGCCAGCAGGGTTTCGATATCGTTTTCGAATGCGATATCGGCAACCGAGGTCTTGGTCGTGTGCGTGATCGCGCCGCCCAGCTCCTCCTGGGTGACGACTTCGTTCGTCACCGTCTTGACCACGTCGGGGCCGGTCACGAACATGAACGAGCTGTCCTTCACCATGAAGATGAAGTCTGTCATCGCTGGCGAATAGACCGCGCCGCCCGCGCAGGGGCCCATGATAACCGAAAGCTGCGGCACCACGCCCGATGCGTTGACATTGCGCTGGAACACTTCGGCATAGCCGGCCAGCGAGGCGACACCTTCCTGAATGCGGGCACCGCCGGAATCGTTGAGACCGATCACAGGCGCGCCGACTTTCATCGCCATATCCATGATCTTGCAGATCTTCTGCGCATGGCGTTCGGACAGCGCACCGCCGTAAACGGTGAAATCCTGGCTGAACACGAAGACCAGGCGGCCGTTGATCGTGCCGCTGCCGGTGACGACGCCATCGCCCGGAATGTGTTCTTCATGCATCCCGAAATCGACGCAGTTGTGCTCGACATACATGTCGTATTCTTCGAAGCTTTCTTCGTCGAGCAGCACTTCGATGCGTTCGCGCGCGGTCAGCTTGCCCTTGGCATGCTGGGCATCGATGCGCTTTTGCCCGCCACCAATCTTGGCGGCTTCGCGGCGGCGTTCCATTTCGGCGATATTGGCTGACATTCAGCGGTCCCTTGAGCAAGATGGCCCGGCCTTGCGATCCCACAGGATCGGCCACGCCACGATTGTCCATTTTCGCATGATTTCGCGCAAACCGCCGACTCAGGCCGTTTGCATCATGCCCAAACATATGCAGTGTGCGCCCTTGGCGGCAGACCCGCGCCGAGTCCAATGTTAATTTGCGAAGTTGCAAACCCATACTTTGCAAATTAACCTGCACCGAAACCGCCGGGATTGCCGCAACCCGGCCCAGCCGCAGGACCTATAACGCCATGCACGGCAAACGCCGTATCTTTGCCGGACAGCAATTGCGCAGCCTGCGCCTTGCCCGCGCGCTGCGCCAGCCGGAAATGGCGGAACGGCTGGGGATCAGCGTCTCCTACCTCTCCCAGTTGGAAAACGACGACCGGCCATTAAGCAGCGCCCTGCTCGAACGGCTGGCGCGGGAATTCCCGCTCGATTGGCAGGATATCGGGGCGGACAGCACGGAAAAGCGCCTCGTCGCGCTGCGCGAAGCCACTGCCGATCCACTGTTTGCCGAAGCCTTGCCCGCCGAGCAGCTTGCCCGTATCGCCGAACAGCAGCCGGGCTTTGCCGAACGCTTCATTGCCCTGCACGAAGCCTATCGCCGCACCGGGCAACGGCTTGAAATGGTCGACGAGGCATTGGCCGCCGACAATGCCAGCGGCACCAGGCTGCCGTGGGAGGAAGTGCGCGACTGGTTCCATTTCGCCAACAACTATGTCGATCCGATCGATCGCGCGGCCGAAACACTGGCGCAGCGTTTGCGCGATCATGCGCTTTCCCCCACCGCTGCCGCGCTAGAACGGCATCTGGCGGAAGGGTTTTCCGTCTCGGTCCGTTATGACAGCGGACGCGGCTTGCGCGAATTCGATGCGCAGATGGGGCACCTCCTGATCGATGCGGCCCAGCCGCCGGAAACGCGCCGGTTCCAACTGGCCCACCAGCTTGCCGCGCTGGCGCTGAAAGACGAGATCGCCTCGGTGATCGCCGATGCCCCCTTACGCAGCGCGGCGGCGCGGCAATTGCTGTTCGTCGGCCTGTGCAATTATGCCGCCAGCGCCATCCTCATGCCCTATCGCGCCTTTCGCGACGAAGCGCGGGCGCTGCGCCACGATATCGACCGGCTGGCTCACGCGTTCGGCACCAGTTTCGAACAGACCTGCCAGCGGCTCTCCACGCTCCAGCGCGCCGATGCACGCGGGGTGCCGTTCTATTTCTGCCGGGTGGACATGGCGGGCAACATCACCAAGCGCCACTCGGCGACGCGGCTGCAATTCGCCCGTTTCGGCGGGGCCTGCCCGCTGTGGATCGTGCACGAAGCGGTGGCGATCCCCGACCGTATCCTCGTCCAGCTTGCCGAAACGCCGGACGGGGTGCGCTACGTCTCGATGGCCAAGGGGCTAGTGAAGCCTTCGGGCAGCTTCGAGCGCGCCCCGCGCCGCTATGCCGTGGCGCTGGGCTGCGAAGCGGCGCATGCCGATGAATTCGTCTATGCCGACGGGCTCGATCTCGCCTCGCCGCGCCGGGTGGACAGGATCGGCGTCTCCTGCCGCCTGTGCCCCCGGCCCGATTGCGACCAGCGCGCCTTTCCGCCCAGCGACCGGGCGATCCTGGTCGATCCGGATCAGCGCGGCGTCGTCCCCTACCGGATCGACTGAGCGCCCCGCTCAGCGCATCAGCACCAGTTCTTCGGCCATCGACGGATGCAGCGCCACAGTGGCGTCGAAATCCGCCTTCGTCAGCCCCGCCCGCACCGCAATCGCCGCCGCCTGGAGGATTTCTGGTGAATCCGGCCCGATCATGTGCACGCCCAGCACCCGGTCGGTGCCCGCATCGACCACCAGCTTGTACAGCCCCCGCTCATGCCGTTCGGCGAAGATATTCTTCATCGGCCGGAAGTCGGAGGAATAGACTTTGATATTGTTGCCATAAGCATTGCGTGCAGCGCTTTCCGTCAGCCCAACGGCGGCAATCGGCGGCTGGGAGAAGACCGCGCTCGGGATGCAGTCGTAATCGATGGTGCGGGCGTTGCCCCCAAACAGGCCGTCCGCCACGGCATGGCCTTCGCGAATAGCGATGGGGGTCAATTGCACGCGGTCCGTCACATCGCCCACGGCATAGATGCTGTCGCAGCTTGTCTTGCTATAGGCATCGACCGAGATTTCACCGTTTTCACCCAGCGCGATCCCGGCATTTTCCAGCCCCAGCCCATCCGTCTTGGGCCGCCGCCCGGTGGCGATAAGCACTGCATCCGCCGGGATCGGATCGTGCCTGCCAACATGGACCAGCATGGAACCGTCCGCCTGCTTTTCCACTTTGGCGATTGGGCAATGGAACTTGTAATCGATCCCGCGTGCCATCGTGATCTGCAGCAGCCGGTCGCGCAGCGCCTGATCGTAGGACCGCAGGAGCGTCTCACTGCGGTTGACCACTGTCACTTCGCAGCCCAGCGCGTTGAAGATACCCGCGAACTCCATCGCGATGTAGCCTGCGCCCTGGATCACCACCCGCTTCGGCAATTCCGGCAGATGGAACACCTCGTTCGAGGTGATGCAATGCTCGTTACCTTCGAAATCGGGCATGACCGGCCATGCGCCCACCGCCACCAGAATGTAGCGTGCCGTGAATTCCCGTCCGGAAGCGAGGCGCACCTTATTCGGCCCGGCGACAATCGCCCGTTCGTGGAAATGCTCCACCTTGTTGTTGTCGAGCGTCGACGTGTAGGCCGCCTCGATCCGCTCCACATCGCGCAGCACTGTATCGCGCAAGGTCGGCCAATCGAACCGCGCCTGTTCCAGCGTCCAGCCATAACGGGACGCATCTTGCAGCTCTTCCGCGAAGTGCGATCCGTAAACCAGCAGCTTCTTCGGCACGCAGCCCCGGATCACGCACGTCCCGCCGATGCGGTATTCTTCGGCCACGGCCACTTTCGCCCCGTGCGAGGCCGCGACACGGCTGGCACGCACGCCGCCGGACCCTGCGCCGATTACGAAAAGGTCGAAGTCGAATTCGCTCATGCCACTGCTCCTCTTGGGAGCCGCGATATGGGCGGGCGATGGCGGCTTGCCAACCATTTCCCGCTGCACATCCGAAATCCCCCCGCAGTTCTGCCTTCCCGGCGCGGCGGATCGCGCCATTACCGGCAGAGGCTCAGACCAATCCTGCCACTTCCAGCAAAGCCTGCGTGCTGGCATCGAACCGAGCCCCGCCCCGTTCGATCTTATGGGCGATCTCCTTGCCCAGTTCGACCCCGAACTGATCGAACGGATTGATGCCCATCAGCACCGCGTTGGCGAACGTGCGATGTTCATGAAAAGCGATCAGCGCCCCAAGCGTTGCCGCATCGAGATCGTCGCACAGGATGGTTGCGGTCGGCCTGTCGCCGGGATAGGCGCGCGCCGGATCGGCGCTGGATTGCCCGGTCATCAACGCCGCCCCCTGCGCAAAGCAGTTCATCAGCAACATCCGGTGATGCGCCGGATCGAGCTGATCGCCCGGCGCAATGCTGGCGATGAATTCCACCGGCACCAGATGCGTTCCCTGATGTAGCAATTGGAACACGGCGTGCTGCGCATCGGTGCCAACCCCGCCCCACGTAACGGGCGCGGTGGGGCCGGTCACCGGCGCGCCATCGGCCGTCACCCGTTTGCCGTTGGATTCCATCTCAAGCTGCTGAAGATAAGCGGGAAGCAGCGCGAGCCGTTCATCGTAAGCGAAACACGCCCGCGTCTCGCAACCGCGAATGCGGGTGTAATACAGGTCCGCGAAAGCCGCCCGCAGCGGCAGATTGTCGCGCCCCTCGCTATCGCGAAAATGTTCGTCCATCGCCCGCGCACCTTCGAGCATGGCAACGAATTCATCCCAGCCTACCGCCAGCGCGATGGGAAAGCCAATCGAGGTCCACAGCGAATAGCGGCCCCCCACCGTTTCGGGAAACGGCAGGATGCGGGTTTCATCCACGCCCCATTCGACCGCCCGTTCCGGACTGGCGGTAAGCGCGATCACCCGGCCGCCGGGATCGGCCACGCCGTTGTCGGCAAACCATTGCAGCACGCTTTGCGCGTTGGTCATCGTTTCAGCGGTGGTGAAGGTCTTGGAGGCGATAGCAAGCAGGGTCGTTGCGGGATCGCATGCTGCGAACGCGCGTTCCAGCGCGCAGCCATCGATGTTGGAAACCACATGCACATCCACCAGCGACAGATCGCGGCCCAGCGCATCCACCGCCAGCGCAGGCCCCAGCGCGGAACCGCCGATGCCCACATGGATCAAATGCCGCACTTCGCCCAGGGCACCTTGCTGGATCGCTTCCACCAGCAAGTGCATCCGCTGATGCAGGGCAAAAGCTTCCTCGACGCTGCTTTCCTTGCCGATGCCGCGCTGTGCGGTGTGTTCGGCAGCGCGCCCTTCGCTCGGGTTCACCACTTGCCCGGTCAACAGCTTCTCCCTCGCCCCGGCAAAGCCCGCCGCATTAGCCAGAGCTTCGAAATCGTCCAGCAGGGCATCGGTCAGGTGGGTTTTCGACCAGTCGAACAGGATTCCCCCCCATTCGTCCCCCAACTCGATCCGGTTGGCGAGTTTCGCCACCCGGCCCGTATCGGCGAACAAGGCATCGAGAGTGGGAGCCGGGTGCCGATTCAGCTCATCCCAGGCCGCCGTGATCCTGTCTCCCATCGAATTCCCTTTCCTACTATATGGCGGTGGCGGTATGGGACCACCGAGCGCTATCGCGAACCGCGTCTAGCCCGCCTGACGCGGCTGCGCAAAGTCCGGTTGTGCAACTGCGAAACAGAACCGAGATTGTTACCCTTGAACAGTGTCAACTGTGTCAACTTGCGCAGCACTTGACGAATGGAGCACTGCCCAACATGGACGCGAGCATGGATCAAGCCTCTCCTGAACAATTGCCCGAGAAAGCCGCTCCGGCTACCGCAAAACCCGAAAAGAAAGACGAAAATTTCTTCGTCTTCCTGCTCAAGCTGGTGACGGTCGTCGTCATTTTCCGCAGCTTCATCCTGTCGCCCTTCACCATTCCGAGCGAAAGCATGCTGCCGCGGCTGGTGGACGGGGATTATCTCCTCGCTTCCAAATGGTCCTACGGTTACTCGAAATACTCGCTGCCGTTCAACATTCCGTTGATCCCCGGGCGTATCCTGGCCTCCCAGCCCGAACGCGGCGATATCGCGATCTTCAAGGCCCCGCCGCTCAACGATATCGACTATATCAAGCGCGTTATCGGCCTGCCCGGCGACACGGTTCAGATGAAAGGCGGCGTGCTTTATCTGAACGGGAAAGCCGTGAAGAAAGAAAAGGTCAGCGATTTCATCATTGCGCAAAGCCCCAATACCGATTGCGCTGCGGCTGAATTCGCAGCCACCGAAAACGGCAAGCCCGTCTGCCGTTACCCCCGCTATCGCGAAACATTGCCCAATGGGCGCAGCTATTTCGTACTCGATCTCGGCCAGACCCCGCAGGATGACACTGCCCCGGTCATCGTGCCGGAAGATCACCTGTTCATGATGGGCGACAATCGGGACAATTCGCTCGACAGCCGTTTCCCGGCGCAAGCGGGCGGCGGCATCGGCCTTGTCCCGGAACAAAACCTCGTCGGCAAGGCAACCGTCATGATGTGGTCGACCGACGGTTCGGCCGAATGGCTCAAACCCTGGACCTGGTTCACCGCCGC
The DNA here is from genome assembly GCA_964466155.1 of uncultured Caenibius sp. GTDB lineage: Bacteria > Pseudomonadota > Alphaproteobacteria > Sphingomonadales > Sphingomonadaceae > Caenibius. The sequence continues at coordinate 6,954 of CAYXMY010000063.1, forward strand.
ACGGTGGGACCGTATCGGGGGAACGTTTTGAACGCGCAGGAACGCCTTTCCGACGATGCCCGCGCGTTTCTGGACAAGCTGGGTCTGGAAACTTCGGGGAATGACGAAATCTGGCTGGAAGCGCTGACGCATGGCAGCCTCGGCGCCCCGCGCGATTACGAACGGCTGGAGTTTCTGGGGGATCGGGTCCTGGGCCTGACCATCGCCGAATGGCTGTATGAACGGACCGATCAGGCCGAAGGCAAGCTGTCGCAGCGGCTCAATGCCCTCGTCAGCCGCGAAATGTGCGCCCGGCAGGCCCGCACCATTGGCCTGCCGCCCCATATCCGGCTCGGCAAGCAGGCACGCGAAGATGGCGGCGCGGACAGCGACAATATCCTCGGCGATGTGATGGAAGCGCTGCTTGGCGCCAGCTTTCTGACGCAAGGCTTCGAAGCGACGCGCACGCTGGTCCGCTCGATCTGGGCCGATGCGGTGTCCGGGCACGCGGGCCATGCCAAGCACCCCAAAAGCGCGCTACAGGAATGGGCGGCGGGCAATCGCCGGAAAATGCCGGAATACGAAGTGGTACAGCGCTCCGGCCCCGATCATGCCGCCATGTTCACTATCCGGGTTTCGATCAAGGGTGTGGGCGAAGCGGAAGCAAGCGGCCCCAGCAAGCAGGAAGCGGAAAAACGGGCCGCTGCTGCATTTATGGAGAATTTCGGATGAACATGGAAACCTCGCATTGCGGCGTCGTCGCGGTTATCGGCGCACCGAATGCGGGCAAGTCGACACTGGTCAATGCACTGGTCGGGCAAAAGGTGGCGATCACCAGCGCCAAGGCGCAGACCACCCGCGCGCGCCTGCTGGGGATCGCACTGGAAGGGGACGTGCAGATCATCCTGGCGGATACGCCGGGCATCTTCGCCCCCCGCCGCCGGCTCGACCGGGCGATGGTCAGCGCGGCATGGGAAGGTGCGCATGCCGCCGATGCGATCCTGCTGGTGGTCGATTCAACCCGGCAGCGCCGGCACGAATTGGAACCCTTGCTGGAAACCCTGAAGACGCGGCCCGAACGCAAGCTGCTCTGCCTCAACAAGGTCGATGCGTCGAAGAAGGAGCCGCTGCTCGCTCTGGCGCAGGAAATGGTCGGCAAGGTCGGTTTCGACGAAGTGTTCTTTGTCTCGGCGCTCACCGGCGATGGCGTTCCCCAGCTCAAGACGTATCTGGCGGGGCTGATGCCGGAAGGGCCGTGGCATTATCCCGAAGATCAGGTGTCCGATGCGAGCGAACGATTGCTGGCGGCGGAAATCACCCGCGAACAGCTTTATCGCCAGTTGCATGACGAACTGCCTTACGATTCCGCCGTTCGCCCAGAAAGCTACCGCACGCGGCCCGACGGCAGCCTCGAAATCCATCAGCAGATCGTCGTCGGGCGCGAAAGCCAGCGTCCTATCGTGCTGGGCAAGCAAGGCAGCCGGATCAAGGCGATAGGCGAAGCCTCGCGCAAGGAACTGGCCGAACAACTGGGCATCAAGGTGCATCTGTTCCTGCACGTCAAAGTGGATGAGAACTGGGCGGAAAGCCGCGAAATCTTCGAGGAAATGGGTCTGGACTGGGTAAAATAAGCCCCGCTTTCACAGATATCGCTTCGTTTGCGGCCCGTGCCCGGCCATGTTCCGCTGGCGTTCAGCACGACCATCTATGAAATCGGAGCTCTACTGCCCTTGCGGAGCACGGCATGGCCGAAAAGAAGAAGTTACTGCCCAGGAATTTCGAAGAACTGCTGGCAACGGCCAGCTTCGACCAGCTCAAGGCCGTGTTCGATATTTGCGAACTCGATGCGCGTGGGGGCGCATTCCAGCAGACAGCGCTCGCTTTCGATGAATGCGCGGACGATCTCGCTTATTGGCTGGTCGATCAGGGGGCCGACCTTGCAGCCGGTGACAGCCAGGGCGATACCCCGCTTCATACCCGCGCACGCAGTTGGAAATGCCGCACGCGCACCCTGCTCGAACTGGGCGCCGATCTGCATATCGGCGAAGGCGGCCGGGGCACGCCGCTCCACTATGCGGCGGAGGCTGGCCACACTGCAACCGTGCGTCTGTTTCTGGACTATGGCGCGCGGGTGGATGCGCTCAACAGCAGCGGCCAGACCGCGCTCGAATATGCGTTGGAACGGTGCAGCAATGCCAAGATCGAGCAGATGGCCGCGATTGCCGAAATGCTGATCAATGCGCGTACGCACCGGACGCCCGCCATGCGGGAAGCCGTGCAGCGCATCGGCACGGAGTTCGAATTCCACCGGGCCAATTTCAACCCCGATCACGTGGTCGCCACCAGCGCGGCGCTGGAGCAGCTTTACGTCCTGTTCGATGTGCCGCCGGTCGGCGCGCGGGTCATGCACGATGGCAAATCGCCTATCGTCGCCGGGGCGGATCAGTGGGAAGACCGCTATCAGGAATTGTGGGATCTGCTGGTGCCATCGAGCGGCCCTGCCCAGACCGTGCAGGGTGAAGTGATCCGTATTTCCGGCCGCATCGCTCGCGAACTGGAAGGCAATGGCGGGGCCAATTGGGACAAGGCCTACAAACAGATGGCCGACGCCTTCCTCGCGCACGTCGGCAGCGGCACTGCCCTGCCCCTGACGAAACTCACAGAGACGGCTGAACTGGTCGCGGCGGTGAAACGCAAGGGCGATGGTGCGGAGCGGCTGTGCGAACTGGCCGTGGAGTGGGTCGCACTCAATCCCGGCCCCATGCTGCTACCACATCCCGCCTACCACCGTTAAGGCCGCTCTCCGCCCTGAAGTCAGTAAGGAACCGTTGGGCCTGCCTGACTTCAGCGCGGGGCCGTTTCCTTATTCCGCAGCGGCCGCCTTCTTCTTGGCCGGGGCTTTCTTCGCCGCCGCCTTTTTGGCGGGCGCTTTCTTTGCCGGGGCCTTTTTCACGGCTTTCTTCTTTGCCGGGCCTTTGGCTGCACGGGCATCGATCAGTTCGATGGCCTGCTGTTCGGTTACGTCTTCCGGCTTCGTATCCTTGGGCAGCGTGGCATTGGTGGTGCCATCGGTGACATAGGGGCCATAGCGGCCCGGCATCACCTTGATCTCGCCCCCGCTGGTGGGATGCGCGCCAAAGGTCTTGAGCGGTTCGGCCTTACCCCGTGCGCCGCCGCCCTTGCGATTGGCGGCTTCGGCCAACAGGGCAACCGCCGCATTCATCCCGGTTTCAAACACATCGCGCGTACTGCCGAGGCGGGCATATTTGCCATCATGCGCCAGATAAGGGCCATAGCGCCCGATACTGGCGGTGATCGGCTTGCCGCTTTCAGGATGGGTGCCGACTTCGCGCGGAAGGCTGAGCAGTTTCAGCGCCCAGTCGAAATCGAAATCGGGCAGATCCTTGGGGATCGAAGCGCGCTTGGCCTCTTTCCCTTCGCCCAACTGCACATAGGGGCCGAAGCGCCCGCTCTTGCGCGCAACATCCAACCCGGTGACGGGGTCCTGCCCCATCACGCCATCGTCTTCGCTTTCCCCGCCGTTATCCCCGCCGGGTTGCGCGAAGCGGCGCGTGTATTTGCATTCGGGATAGTTCGAGCAGGCGACGAATGCGCCATAACGCCCGCCACGCAGGGCCAACCTGCCACTGCCGCATTGCGGGCAACGGCGCGGATCGGTGCCGTCTTCCTTCGGCGGGAAAAGGTAATCCGAAAGGAACTCGTCCAGCACTTCGGTTACTTCCGAAGGCTTGCGTTCCATCACTTCGTCGGACTTCGGCTTGAAGTCGCGCCAGAAGGCGGCGAGCACTTCCTTCCACGCCGCGCGGCCGCCGGACACATCGTCCAGTTCGTCTTCCATCCCGGCGGTGAAGTCGTACGCGACATAACGCGGGAAGAACCGTTCGAGGAACGCGGTCAGCAGGCGGCCCGATTCCTCGGCGAAGAAGCGGTTCTTCTCCGTCCGCACATAGTTGCGATCCTTGAGGACCTGGATCGTCGAGGCGTAAGTCGACGGGCGCCCGATGCCCAGTTCTTCCAGCCGCTTGACCAGGCTCGCTTCGGAAAAACGCGGCGGCGGCTGAGTGAAGTGCTGCGTCGCCTCCACCGCTTTTTTCGCCGGGCAATCGCCCTTGTGCATCAGCGGCAGCAGACCTTCCGCGTCTTCGTCGTCCTTCTGGTCGAAGCTTTCTTCGTAAACGGCGAGGAAGCCGGGGAATTTCACCACTTGCCCGGTAGCGCGCAGCTCGTTCCGCCCAGTCGCATCGCGCAGAGTGATCGTGGTGCGTTCGAGGCTGGCGGACGCCATCTGGCTTGCCATCGCGCGCTTGAAGATCAGATCGTAAAGCTTCGCTTCATCGCCGGAACCCGCGCGGTCGCGGGTGAAATCGGTCGGGCGGATCGCTTCGTGCGCTTCCTGCGCGTTCTTCGCCTTGGTCTGATAGATGCGCGGCTTTTCGGGCAGGTAGTGGCCCGAATAACGGTCGCTGATCGCCTTGCGCGCGGCGGAAATGGCGCTGCCGTCCATCTGCACGCCATCGGTACGCATATAAGTGATCGCGCCCGCTTCGTAGAGGTTCTGCGCCAGGCGCATCGTATGGCTGGCCGAATAACCCAGCTTGCGTGCGGCTTCCTGTTGCAGCGTCGAAGTGGTGAACGGCGGCGCGGGATTGCGCTTCAGCGGCTTGGTTTCGATATCCTCGACCGTGAAGCGTCCCGCTTCCACCGCGGCCTTGGCCCGCAGCGCGATGCCCTCATTGCCCAGCGAAAGCTTGTCGAGCTTTTCCCCTTCGAAGCGGACGAGGCGAGTCTGGAACTCCGTCCCGTCATGCTCCATCAGCGCGCCGACCTGCCAGTATTCCTGCGGCCGGAACGCTTCGATTTCCCGCTCCCGATCGACGATCAGGCGCAGCGCGACGGACTGCACGCGCCCCGCGCTCTTGGCGCCGGGCAATTTGCGCCACAGCACCGGCGACAGCGTGAAACCGAACAGATAGTCCAGCGCACGGCGGGCGAGATAGGCATCGATCAGATCGCGGTCGAGATCGCGCGGGTGCTGCATCGCCTCGGTCACGGCCTGCTTGGTGATCGCGTTGAACGTCACCCGCTCCACCGATTTGGGCAGCGCCTTGCGCTTCGCCAGCAAGTCCTGGACGTGCCAACTGATCGCTTCCCCTTCGCGATCGGGGTCAGTCGCGAGAATCAGGCGGTCCGCCTTCTTCGCCGCATCGGCGATTTCCTTCACCCGCGATTGCTTGTCGCGATAGGTTTCCCAATCCATCGCGAAGTCATCGTCAGGACGGACCGAGCCATCCTTCGGCGGCAGGTCGCGGACATGCCCGTAGGACGCAAGAACCTTGAAGTCCTTGCCGAGATATTTTTCGATGGTCTTCGCCTTGGCCGGCGATTCAACAATAACAAGCTGCATTACGGTGTTCGGATGCCCTTACGCGTATACGTACGCACGAGAGTGGTGGCGGCAATGCCGGTTCGTCAAGCGCTAGCGTCAACCGAAGACGCCGGATAGCGTATTCGTATCGTCCTTCAACAGCACATATGCCGCCATCCGCATCGCCATAACCAGAAATATCGACAGAGCTGCCTAGCAACGTCATTCCGGCGCCCCCTCCAAATATCATGCGGAAAGGCTGACGCGCCCACCGGCATGGCGCACCAGACGCCCGGCGATTTCCAGTTCGAGCAGCGCCAGTTGCACAGCCCCGGCTTCTTCTCCGCTCTGGCGGATCAATTCGTCGACCGCAACAGGCGCCGGAGAAAGCAAGGCCGCGATATCCGCCGCGTTTTCCTCCACACCCTCCTCGCCAGGCACAAGGAAAGCAGACGCCGTTTCCCGAAAATACGAACGCGGCACACCGTCGAAGCCGGAAACAAGTTCCAGCACATCCTCCACCGATTGCACCAGCACCGCCCCATCGCGAATCAGTTGATTGCAGCCCTGCGAACGGGCTTCGAGCGGGGAGCCGGGAATCGCCATGACTTCCCTCCCCGCCTCCGCCGCCAATCTGGCCGTTATGAGCGAGCCGGATTTCGGTGCGGCTTCCACCACCAGCGTTCCGGCGGCGAGACCGGCAATGATCCGGTTGCGGCTGGGGAAATGGCTTCCGCGTGGCTCGGTTCCCGGCGGTTGTTCCGCAATCAGAAAGCCTTCCTGCGCGATCTGTTCCTGCAAGGCGGCGTGCTGCGGAGGATAAGCGATCTCGATCCCGCTGGCGATCACGCCGATTGTCGTGGGCAGGCTGCTGCGATGCGCCGCGCCATCGATCCCGCGCGCCAGGCCGGATGCAACGACGACACCCGCTTCCCGCAACCCCGCCGCGAAATTGCCCGCCAGCTTGATCGCCGCCGCCGAAGCGTTGCGCGCGCCCACTACGGCAACCACCGGTTCCTTTGCCAGCATCGCATTGCCGCGCACCACGAGTATCGGCGGCGCACTGTCCAGTTGGGCAAGCAAAGGCGGATAATCGGCGGAATCGTGGAACAGATAGCGTGCCCCCGCCTTGCGCACGGCGGTAACTTCATCCTCGATCCGGCCCGCCGACACTGCCCGATAAGGCCGCCCGCCCCGCGCGGCGAGATCGGGCAAAGCATCCAGTGCCGCGCTCGCCGTTCCAAATCGCCGTAGCAACTGGGCATAGCTGACCGGTCCGATATTGGGGGAGCGCAGCAGGCGAATTCGCGCGAAAGCTTCCTGCTGCGTAAGATGCATGAGCCCGCGCCTTAGCCGCGCTTGCCGATGCGCGGTTCGGTCCCTTCGCGCAAGCGGGCGAGATTGGCGCGGTGCAGGAACACCACCAGCGCCGCAATCGCAATCGTCCATGGCAGCAGATCGCCCCGCCCCAGCGCCGCTGCTGCAATCGGCAAGGCAACTGCCGCGCACATCCCCGCAAGCGAGGAAATCCGCGTCAGGGCCAGCATACCGAGCCACACCAGCGCATAAGCAAGCCCGATGGGCCAAGCGAGACCGAAGGCAACGCCGGCCGTCGTCGCCACGCCCTTGCCCCCCCGAAACCTGAGCCAGACGGGAAAGCAATGTCCCAATACCGCCGCCAGCGCAGCCAGACCTTCCATTCCCGGAAAGAAACGTTGGACGAGGAGAACCGCCCCCAATCCCTTGAGCAGATCGAGCAACAGCGTGCCCGCAGCCAACCCCTTGCGCCCGGTCCGCAGAACATTCGTCGCGCCGATATTGCCCGAACCGATGCTGCGCAAATCCTCCGTCCCGGCAAGACGGGTAAGCAGGAGCCCGAACGGCACGGAGCCGCACAGATAAGCAACGAGGAATGCGGCGATCCAGTTCATGCACCGTTCCTTATCCCGGCTCGTGCGATTGGCGAAGCCCCGTCTTTCCTTTTTTGCATCCAGCGCGGTAAAAGAGCGCAACGACCACGCAACGCCGAAGAGCTCCCGTTGAACGCCATTCATGATCCCGCAGCTCCCATTCTGATGTTCGATTCGGGTGTGGGCGGGCTTTCCGTGCTTGCCGAACTGCGCAAGCTCCTGCCGCAAGCCCCCGTCATCTATGCCGCCGATAACGCCGGACTCCCCTATGGCAGCAAGAGCGAGGCGGAAATCGCTGCGCGGGTCGCCGGTCTGCTCGGCCGGATGACCGAGCGTTTCCGCCCCAGGCTGGCCTGCATCGCCTGCAATACCGCCTCCACCATCGCCCTCGGCATGGTCCGCGATGTGTTGCATGTGCCGATTGTCGGCACCGTGCCCGCGATCAAGCCCGCCGCGGCGATCACCGGAACCGGCGTGATCGGTCTGCTGGGAACGGCAGCGACCATCCGGCAAGCCTATGTCGACAACCTTGAGCACGAATTTGCGCAGGGCAAAACGCTGATCCGCCATGCAGCCCCCGGTCTGGTCGCAGCAGCTGAAGCGAAATTGCATGGCCAGCCCGTCGATGCCGCGCTCATCGCCGAAGCGGTCCACGGGTTGCGCAATCACCCCGGGGGCGAACGGATCGATACAGTGGTTCTGGCCTGCACCCATTTTCCGCTGGTGCAGGAGGAACTCGCCGCGCAGTTCGGGCCTGCTGTCACCTTCGTGGACGGGGCCACGGGAATTGCCCGGCGAATTGCTTCTCTGACGGATGGCCAGGCTTTTTCCCGTTCAGGGCCGGACTATGCCGTATTCACCGGCGGCCCGATCGATAAGGGCCTGACTCCCGCGCTGGCGCGCTTCGGGCTTGAACGGGCCGAACTGTTCTAAGTGGGCGTTTTGTCCTACCGGCAATCTGCTCTGGCAATTGCTTATGCCATCGGGTAAATGCCCGACAAACAAAACGTGCAGGACGGGCAGGTCCGTTGAATTACGAACACATTTTCGATCAGGCAATCGAGCGTCTCCATTCAGAGGGGCGCTATCGCGTGTTCATCGACATTTTGCGAAACAAGGGGGCCTATCCCAATGCCCGCTGTTTCCACGGCCACAATGGGCCTAAGCCCATCACTGTGTGGTGTTCCAACGATTATCTCGCGATGGGGCAACATCCCAAGGTGATCGCCGCGATGGAAGAAGCGCTGCACAGCGTCGGCGCGGGTTCCGGCGGCACGCGCAATATCGGCGGCAACACGCACTATCATATCGAGCTGGAGCGCGAACTGGCCGATCTGCATGGCAAGCAATCGGCCCTGCTGTTCACCAGTGGCTATGTCTCGAATGACGCCACGCTTTCCACGCTAGCGAAATTGCTGCCGGGCTGCGTGATCTTTTCCGATGAGCTGAACCATGCCAGCATGATCGCCGGAATCCGCAATTCCGGCTGTGAAAAGCGCGTCTGGCGGCACAACGACACCGCGCATCTCGAAGAATTGCTTGCGGCGGAAGATCCCAACGTGCCCAAGCTGATCGCCTTCGAAAGCGTCTATTCGATGGACGCCGATATCGCACCGATCCATGCGATCTGCGATCTGGCCGAAAAGTACAATGCGCTGACCTATATCGACGAGGTTCACGCCGTGGGCATGTATGGCCCGCGCGGCGGCGGCATTTCCGAACGCGATGACGCGGCGCATCGGATCGACATCATCGAAGGTACGCTGGGCAAGGCATTCGGCGTGATGGGTGGCTATATCGCCGCCGATTCCAAGATCATCGACTGCATCCGCAGCTATGCTCCGGGCTTCATCTTCACCACTTCGCTCAGCCCCGTGCTGGTGGCGGGCGTGCTGGCAGCCGTGAAGCATCTCAAATCGTCAAATGCGGAGCGCGAAGGCCAGCAGGCCGCCGCCGAAATGCTCAAGCGGATGTTTGCCGAAGCCGGTCTGCCGGTCATGCCTTCAACCACGCATATCGTCCCGCTCCAGGTTGGCGATCCGGTGCGCGCCAAGAAGATCAGCGATATCCTGCTGGCCGAGTATGGCGTTTACGTGCAGCCGATCAATTTCCCGACCGTGCCGCGCGGAACGGAACGGCTGCGCTTCACACCGGGGCCGACCCATACCGAAGAAATGATGCGCGACCTTACCACGGGGCTGCTGGAAATCTGGGATCGGCTCGATCTGGAATTGCGGCAAGCCGCCTGAAGACACCGCTCAGGCCAGAGCGAACCAAGGGAAGAAGCGAACCGCTTTTTTCGAAAACCGCCGCGCGCCGATCAGGCCGCGCGGGATTCGTATTCCATTTCCAACCGATTGCGCCCTTTCGCCTTTGCCAGAAACAGGGCCAGTTCCGCCCGCCGGAAGGTATCGTCCACCGAATGGCCGATGTGTGAAAGGCCCGCGCTCGCGGTGATGGCAAAGCCCCCCTTCCCGGCTTCACGGCGCAGCTCGGACAACGTGCTCACGATCCGGTCGCACAATTGGCGAGCCTCCCCCTGCTCAATGCCAGGCAGGAGGACGCCCAGACATTCTCCATCGATCCGCGCGACGATATCGTTCTCCCGCATCATCGTGCGCAGCAATTCGGAAAACACCACCAGAACCTTGTCGCCGACTGATTGGCCGTATTGCATGTTGAGCGCCTGGAAATAGTCAATGTCGAACAGGGCCAGGCTGCCGCCGATCCCCTGATCCATCATTCTCTGCAGAGTGGAAAC
>CAYXMY010000064.1:0-16900 GCA_964466155.1 uncultured Caenibius sp.
CGCCTACTTCCAGCATTCCGGCCTCTACGCCTGCGGGCGGCACGCGGAAGCGCTGTCATGGAATTGCGCGCAGCTCGCCATCGCACTTCGCCCGCTGGCCGATTCGCAGCCTCTGGTCGCCGCGCTCGAACGATTCGGACCGCTCTATCAGGGCAATCTCGTGCGCCGGTTCCTCTGGCGGCTGGGCCTTGCCCCGCTTTCGCCGGAGCGCGATGTGCAACTCGTCGCCACGGCCGAGGCGGAAATGCGCGCGGCCCAGGCGTCCCCCGACCTGTTCTTCTTCACGCACCGGGGCGGCCGGGCGGCACAAGGCGATCTGGCCGCCGCGCTGCAAGGTTTTCAGCCGCTCGATTGCAGCGATGCCTATTGGGCGGGCAACCGCCCCGAATCGCTGCTGATCGACGAAGTGGAAGCCATCTGGGAGCCGATTGCCCAGAACAACGACTGGACGGCGCTGGAAACGAAAATTGCCGCACTTCGCCGTATGGGTAATGCATTGGGCAATCCGTTAACCCCCGCCGGCTATCAGACATCGGCCAATTGATCGAGATCGACCGGAATGACCACCGACCAGAAGACCGTTCCAGCAGAAGGTCCCCCTGCGGCCATGAATGACGACGATCCGATCGTGTCCTACGAACCTGCGACGGGCAGGGAATTGTGGCGCGGCGCGCGGGGCGATATCGATCTGGCGGTCGAACGGGCGCGGCGGGCATGGCCCAACTGGGCTGCGCAACCGCTGACGACGCGTATCGATCTGGTCCGCCGCTTCGCCAATGAAGTGCGCAACGAAGGGGAAGCGCTTGCCTCCCTGATCGCACGCGAAACCGGCAAACCACTGTGGGATGCGTGGGGCGAAATCGACGCCATCGGCGCCATCGCCGAAGCTTCCGTTCGCGCGTCCGCCGAACGGACACCGCGCCGCAAGCACGATACGCCGCGCCATGGCAGCATTGCCCTGCGCCACAAGCCGCACGGCGTGATGGCGGTCATCACCCCGTTCTGCAATCCAGCGGAAATTCCGGCGGGGCAGATCATCCCCGCGCTGATCGCGGGTAATGCCGTGATCCTGAAACCCAGCGAACATACGCCCGCCACGGCTGCGCGGCTGATCGCCTGCGCTGTGCGGGCTGGATTGCCCGATACGCTGATCCAGATGCTGCCCGGCGGCCCGGCGGAAGGGCAGGTGCTGGCGCTGCATCCCGGCGTGGATGGCGTGCTGTTCACGGGGGCCGCGCAAAACGGCATCGCGCTCAACCGCAAGCTTGCCGCCAATCCGGGCAAGATCGTGGCGCTGCAACTCAGCGGCAACAACCCGATGATCGTGTGGGATACGCCCTATATCGCCGATGCCGCGATGATCGCCGTCCAATCGGCCTTCACCGGCGCGGGGCAGCGCTGCACCGCCGTGCGGCGGCTGATCGTCCAGTCTTCGCTCTACGATCAGTTGATGACGGAAGTGAAGACGCTGGCCGACCGCATCATGGTAGGTTCTCCGTTCGACGATCCCGCGCCGTTCATGGGGCCGATGATCTCATCCGATCACGCGGACCAGCTTACCGAAAGCTTCCTCTATCTCCTCAGCCACGGCGGCAGGGCAATCAAGCATATGACCCGGCCATACGGCGATCTGCCGTTCGTTTCCCCCGCGATCATCGATGTGACGGATATGGACGAACGGCCCGATGTGGAACTGTTCGGGCCGCTGCTGCAAGTCGTCCGCTGCGACGATTTCCAGCAGGCAATGGCGGAAGCCAACGCCACGCATTTCAGCCTGTGCGCGGCGCTGGTCGGCGGCAAGATGGAGGATTACAACCTGTTCTGGGCGAACAGCCGCGCGGGCATGGTCAACTGGAATCGCCCCACGGTGAACCCGGCCTCCGCCACCCCGCAAGGCGGCACCGGCCTATCGGGCAATCATCGCCCGGCGGGGTATTACACCGCCGATCATTGTGCCTACCCCGTCAGTTCGACGGAGATAGAGCAGCCCCGCGCCGTTCCCGGCGTCGGCTTCAACTAAGGCAGCCAGCCTGCCCACCGTCAATTGCTGGTGACGAGATCCACTTCCGTGCGGCCGGACGGCGTGCTGCGGGCATAGACCATGTAGGACGATTGCCCTTTCGTGCCGCCGAGAATGTCATCCCCGCCCTGCGCTACCCGTGCCGCCGAGTAACCGGCAGTGACCCCGCGCGTGTAATAGAACGTCAGCACATCTTCGATACTGACCGGCGTGGTGAAGTTGACCACGCGCAAGGCGCAGCCGTTCTTGTCCGTCCCTGCCGCTTCCTGGACATTGCCGCGCGGATAGACGGCGAACGGTTTGGGCAGCTTCGCCGCCCAGGCGGTGGTGTATTCGACGATATCGGCGCATTTCGCACCCACAGGCGAAGCAGCGGCCGCCCGTGCCGCAGCCGTATAGGCCGCCGCTCGCGGCACGTTCCCTGTCGCCTCTTCCGCCGCGGGCAATTTGCTGGCGGCCCCCGCCCCGCCCATCAGCGCAGCAGCCTCGCCCCGGGCAGCGGCGATTTCTTCGGGCGAGTTGTTCTCACTCGGCAGCACACGGTTGCCGGGCGCCATCGTGCCGCCGACCGCCACTTCGTTCTGCCCGGTCAGATCGGGATCGACCATGATCTGCTCGCCGAGCGCGCCGGTCATCGCCGGATCGTTCGCCACCGGGCCGCCTTCACGCTTTTCCCCTTTTCCGCCGCTGCAAGCAGCAAGTGCGACTGCGGGTACGACAGCCAGCAGAAACAGGGATCGGCGGACGGAAGGTGACATTCGCAATCCTTACGCAAAAGGGGTTTGGGGCGGGACTGGGCGCGCAGTGCCGTCCGCCGGATAATCGGCCTTGTATGCGGCATGAAGGTAAATATTCGCCTTGTCCTGATACGGGATAGGCGCACCCGCCGCGCGGGCGGCCCGGCACACACACCCCTTCGCCACAAGCATTGCGAACCGAACCCGGCCCGACTAGAGCGCTGCGATCTTCGAGGAGAAAGACACCGTGGCCCCGAATCCAGATGCAGACCGTTCGGGTCCCGGCCTGCCTTATGCACTGGCAGCCTACATCACATGGGGGCTGTTTCCGCTCTATCTGATGGCGGTGCGCAGCATTCCCCCGGTGGAACTGATCGGCTGGCGCGTGCTGTTCACCCTGCCGATCTGCCTCCTGATCGTGACTTTCCGGCGGCAATGGCCCGACCTGTTGGGCGCCCTGCTCAACCGCAAGGTGCTGCCGTGGCTATGCCTCAGCTCATTGCTGATCGGCTGCAACTGGACGCTCTACATCTTCGCCATTCTCGAAGGGCACGTCTATGCGGCCAGTCTCGGCTACTACATCAACCCGCTGATCAATGTGCTGATCGGCACGATGTTCCTGGGCGAAAGCCTGTCTCGCCCGCAATGGCTTGCCGTGATCCTTGCCGCCGTCGGCGTTACGATCCTCGCGGCGGGCGCACTCACCACTTTGTGGATCAGCGTGGTTCTGGCGGTCAGCTTCGCGCTGTACGGCCTTGTCCGGCGGACCTTGCCGGTCGGCTCGCTGCCGGGCCTGACGGTGGAAGCTATCGTGCTGACGCCGCCTGCGATAATCGTCCTGTTCCATCTCGGATCGTCCGCCGCCGGGCTGCATCTGGGCAACGATACGCCGGTCGATATCGCCGTGTGCCTCTCAGGCTTTATCACCGCGATCCCACTGCTGATGTTCGCCATCGCCGCGCGGCGGATGGATTATTCGACGCTCGGCTTCGTGCAGTTCATCGCGCCGACCGTGGTCTTCATCCTCGGGCTCACCGTGTTCCACGAACCGCTGAAGCCCGCCCAGTTGTGGAGCTTCCTGTTCATCTGGTGCGCCATCGCGATTTTCGCGTGGGACCTTTTGCGCAAACGCCGGAACGTGAAAACCGCGACTTCGACCTGACGGTTCCCTTCACAGGCAACCGGCGAAGCGGAGCGGTTCGCCCACCGCCTGATTCCCGAACTGGCCTTCCCACATCGCCACATGGCCGCGCACCACGGTGCCGATCACCCGGCCTTGCAGCTCCATGCCGGTGAACGGCGACCAGCCGCAGCGGCTTTCTCCCCATTCCTCCGTCACGGTGAACTGCCCCTTGCGATCCACGATGGTGAAATCGCCGTCATAACCGGCGGCGATGCGGCCCTTGCCGACCAGCCCGAAAATGCGCTGCACGCCCGCGCTGGTCATGTCGATCAACCGTTCCAGCGTCATATGCCCCCTGGCCACATGGTCCAGCATCAGCGGCAACAGCGTCTGCACGCCGGGCATGCCGCTGGGGCTGGCGGGATAAGGCTTGGCCTTTTCCTCGCGCGTGTGCGGCGCGTGGTCGGAGCCGAGAACATCGGGCACGCCCTGGCGCAGCCAGTGCCACAGCCCATCGCGATGGGCCGCGCTGCGGATCGGCGGGTTCATCTGCGCATAGCTGCCAAGGCGCAGATAGGCATCCTCCGCCGCCAGCGTCAGATGTTGCGGCGTCACTTCGCAGGTCGCGATATCGCGGTGCTGCGCGATCAGTTCCAGCTCCGCCGGGGTGGTCACATGCAGGATATGGATCGGGCGGCGCGTTTCGCGCGCCAGCCGCAGGATGCGCTGCGTCGCCAGCATCGCGCTTTCATCGTCGCGCCACACGGGATGGCTGGACGGATCGCCTTCCACCCGCAGATCCTTGCGCGCGTTCATCCGTGCTTCGTCTTCCGCATGGATCGCCACGCGGCGCACGCCGTTGGCCAGCACGCGGCGCAGATTCTCATCCTCCGCCACCAGCAGGCTGCCGGTGGAAGCGCCCATGAAGATTTTCACGCCCGCCGTGCCGGGAATGCGTTCCAGTTCGCCCAGCCGCTCCGCATTATCCGCCGTCGCGCCGACATAGAACGCATGATCGCACCACATGCGATGGCGCGCGCGCGTCAGCTTGTCCGCCACCCGCTCCGCCGTGTCGGTGTTGGGGGACGTATTGGGCATTTCGAACACCGCCGTCACCCCGCCCATCACAGCGGCTCGGCTGCCGGTTTCGAGGTCTTCCTTATGTTCCAGCCCCGGTTCGCGAAAATGCACCTGGCTGTCGATCACGCCCGGCAGGATATCGAGCCCGGCGCAATCGATCCGGCGCCCGCCATCGGGATAGCTGCCGATCCCCACGATCTTCCCGTCGCGCACCGCCACATCGCCCGCCACGGGGCCGGACGGCGTGTGGATCGTGCCATTGGCGAGGATGAGATCTGGGGCGGTGCTCATGGGGTGGCCTTTGCGGTTGGGTGGCGTCAAGTTGACACAGTTGACACTGTTCAAGAGGCAGGAAATCCGCCCTCTTTTCACCCCACCCACATGGAGCGGGAAAACGGGCGAAAAGGCGGCAGACTCAGGTTCATGGCCATCCTTTGCCACAGACCGCCGCTGTAGGACAGACGGCCAGAACGAAAACGGGGGCATGGTCGCATGGCAACCGCACCCCCGTTTTTCAGGCCCGTGTCCGCGCTCAGCGCTTGAGGAAGCCCAGCACGACCTGCTCGAACGCGGCCTTCTGTTCGATCATCGCCCAGTGGCCGCACTTGGAGAACACATGCAGTTCGACATTGGGGATAAGCCGCAGCGGCAGCATCGCGATGTCGAGCGGGTTCACCCGGTCATCGCGGCCCCAGGTCATCAGCGTCGGCGCCTGAATCTTCGGCAGATAGGCAAAGCCCTGCACCGCGTCAGGCCCGCTCATGCCCGCAGCGATCATATCGAGCACCTGGCGCGAATACATCTTGGCGTTGGTTTCCTTGGCACCCGGTTCGAGCGCGACCGAAAGCCGCGATTCGATCAGTTCCTCGGTCAGCATCTCGGGATTGTAGACCATCGAGCGCAGCCAATAGACGATCATCTCTCGCGTCGGGTTCTCGACGAATTCGCTGAGACGCGCGATGCCTTCATAGGGGAAGCCGGTGAACAACGGCACGCCGATCCCGCCGATGGTGACAAGCTTCTTGACCCGGTCCGGATAGGCTGCCGCGAACCGGCCGCCCACCATTGCGCCATAGGAATTACCGATGATGCTGGCGCTTTGGATGCCCAGTTGATTCATCATGTGCAGCACCGCTTCCACCGCGCCGCCGACCGGATCGCCCGCCACCGGCGAACTGCCGCCATAGCCCGGCAGATCGGGCGCGATGCAGCGGTACTGTTCCGCGAAAACAGGAAGGTTGCCGCCGAAATTCATCCATGCCGTGACCCCGGGACCGGAGCCGTGCAGCATGAACAAGGGTTCCCCGTCCCCCATTTCGTGATAGCTGATCTGGCCTTCGCCATAAGCCATTGTCTTGGGCGTCGCAGTCATGAAAGTGCCTTTCGTTTTGTTCTCAAATGCTCTCTTCCGGCTGCTCGTTTTGCATCTGGAACGCCCGACTGCAACGCCGCATTGCCCATGGACGACGAATTTCGCGGACGATCGCGCCATGGGGGATTGATTCTCACAGGAAGAAGGCCAGTTTGCTCTTCATGGACGGTCCCGCCCCCTCGCCCCTCAACGACAGCGAACGCACTACCATCGAAGCCCATGCCGGGGCGGATCGCATCGCCTTGATCGCCAGCAGTTTCCATCGTGTCACCGGCCAGCCGCTGCTGCCAGACGGCGGCCCGCTGTGGTCCGCGCCGATGGTGATTCTGGCGCACGGGACGCAGGACGATCCGATCTTCTTCTACGCCAACCGCATGGCGCTTACGCTGTTCGAAACCTGCGCCGGCGATGTGGTGCGCATGCCTTCGCGCTATTCCGCCGAAGCGATGGAGCGGGCCGAGCGCGCCCGTTTCCTCGATGCGGTCGGCACACGCAATTTCATCGCCGACTATGCGGGCATCCGCATTTCCCAACGCGGCACGCGCTTCCGCATCGAACGGGCCGTGGTATGGAATCTGCTCGATGGCGCGGGCACGATTCATGGCCAGGCAGCCTGTTTCGACCGCTGGACCGTGCTGGACTGACGCCGATGACCGCCCTCACCCCGTTTTACGCCCCCCAGAAAGAAAGCCAGCCCTGCCCATGACCGCTACCCGCCTGTTCGGCCGCGCCGTGATCCGTCTCTCCGCCGAGGAACCGGGAGAGGACGCGACCGATTTCCTCCAGGGTCTCGTCACCAACGATATCACCGGCACCTTACCCGTCTGGACCGGATTGCTCACTGCGCAGGGCAAGGCGCTGTTCGATTTCCTCGTCTGGCCGGGGGCGAACGACAGCCTGCTGCTCGATTGCGAAGCGGAACGGGCCGATGCGCTGGTGAAGCGGCTTTCGCTTTATCGCCTGCGCCGCAAGATCGCCATCGGGCGCGACGATACGCTGGCGATACACTGGCGCGGCCATAACGGCGATGGCGCGGCGACCGATCCCCGCTTTGCCTCGCTGGGCGAACGCTGGCTGGCCCATGTCACGCCCGGCGATCAGCCCGCCGATGCCGAATGGCTGCGCCACCGCCTCGCTCTGGGCGTGACCGAAGGTGTGGCCGAACTGGGCGACGGCGAAACCCTCTGGCTGGAATGCAACGCGGCAGAGCTGCACGGCGTGAGCTTTTCCAAAGGCTGCTTCATCGGGCAGGAGAACACCGCGCGGATGAACTGGCGGCAAAAGGTCAACCGCCGTTTGATCGTCGTCCCGTTGGATCGTTCGAATCCGGAGCGGCAACGGATCGCTTATCCCGAACTCAACCTGGCCGTGGACCATTTGCGGGTGGACGATATCGACCCCGCCCATGCGCCGCGCTGGCTAGCTGAAGCGCTGGCATAGCTTTTCGGGCGGAGCCCGCTCCGCCCAATGCGGCGGATGCTTATTTCTGGCAGCGCGATCGCTCGTGAAGTGGGAAAAACGCGACTTTTTGCCGGAAAACCCTGTAATCCCATAGGGATTTCCACTCATTGACATCAGTCTAAAATTCAATAGACATAGCGACACATCGGAATCGGATGCAATTTTTCTGGGCAGCCGCAGTATCGCACCTGCAATGCCCGAAAAGCCCGGTTTTCGCGTTGACCGATTTCGTCACACGCCGGACTTCATACCCTCTGTGAAGCTTGGTGTTGTGGCGCCGAAGGCCAGCCTTCGGGTCGCGACTCCCCCCTCGATCACCCTCAGTATGAAGGGGGGAGTTTCCGCGCTTCCCGCTTCATTCCGGCAGATCAGGCTGCCGCGGGCATGCGCGGCTCCGGATCGGAACCCGCCGCATCCCCCAGTTCCAGCACATAGCGCCGCGTCGCCACCGCCACACCGCCACACCGCCACGACCGGCACTGGCCCGGGCTCGGATTTCGCCGGTTGGCCTGAACCCGAGCTTTTGCAGAACCCGTGCCGAAGCGCGGTTTTCCAAGGCATGCGCGGCATGTATCCGGCGATGGCCGACTGCCGCCGCGCTGTCCAGCAGTGCGCGCCCGGCTTCGGTCGCATAGCCTTGCCCCCAATGCTGGCGGCCCAGCCAATAACCCAGTTCGATGCCATCGGCCCGGTGTTCCAGCCCGATGGTCCCGACAATCGGCGCGCCATCCTTGCCCGGCAGAGTGATGACGCAAGTCGGCAGCAAGGGATGCTGCGGCCGCGCGACGAACGCGTGTGCATCCTGTTCGCGATAGGGCCATGGGGCCGACGCCAGCATGCGCACGACACCTTCATCGTTGATGCCGGTGTAGATGGCGTGCCAATCTTCGGGAAAGGCAGGGCGCAGGAACAGCCGCTGGCTGCGAATGAACATTTGTCTTCTCCTCTCGAGCGCCCGCCGAAGGACTCTGTAAGTCCTTCGCGTGACACCCGTATTTCGGGTGGGCCAAAGCCCGGAAAAAGAGGGAGACAAACGAAAAGAGGGAGACGGGACGGGCCCCTCTCCCTCTGTCAGCCGAACCATCGAGTCCGGCGGGGGCCATCCCGGTGGATGGCCCTGTAAACAGCCATCCGTTATTCGGCGGCAATCGCCATGTCGACCGACACATACTTGCGGCCGAGCTTGCCATCGTGGAATCGGACGCGGCCACCGGTCAGCGCGAACAGAGTGTGATCCTTGCCCATGCCAACGTTGGCGCCGGGGTACACCTTGGTCCCGCGCTGACGCACGATGATGTTGCCGCCGACGACTTCCTGACCGCCGAACTTCTTCACGCCAAGACGACGACCGACCGAGTCGCGACCGTTGCGGGACGAACCGCCTGCTTTTTTATGTGCCATTTCGTACTACTCCGATCGGCTTGCTATCAGTCAGCCTTGGCGGCTGCGGCTTTCTTGGCAGGCGCCTTCGTATCGCCGACGGCCACGATGCGCAGCAGCGTCAACTGCTGGCGATGGCCGTTCTTGCGGCGATAGTTGTGGCGGCGACGCTTCTTGAAGACGATAACCTTCTCGCTCTTCGCCTGAGCGATGATTTCCGCCGAAACGGCGACCTTGGCCGCATCCTTCAACCCTTCGCCGTCACCGGCGAGGAGGACATCACCCAAAGTGATCGTATCGCCGGCTTCACCCGCCAGCTTTTCGACTGCGATCTTGTCTCCGGCGGCAACCCGATACTGCTTGCCGCCCGTGCGCACTACTGCGAACATGGTGCCTTATCCATTCAACTTGCTGTGCCACGCCATTCCTGCCCCGTCCCACTGGACCGTGACCCTAACGACGCGCCGACACCCCGCCCCAATGGCAGGCGCCGGAAAGATGGCTGCCGTTAGGCAAAAGCCCGCTGCATGTCAACGAGGGAAAACCGCCCCGTTCCCGAAATACCCCCCGAATGCGCGCCGCTGCCGGTGCCAGTCCGCGCCATCCGGCCTATGCGCAAGGCTGGCATGGCGCGGCGGGCGTGCTATGGCGCATGCATGGTTTACAAACGCGTTTCCGCCCCGGCATCGGGAATAGCCCTGATCCTCGCGCTCGGCGCCTGCGCCAGCACTTCGGACCGCTATCCCTCGCTGGCGATTCGGGATGCCGAACGTGTGCATGGCAGCGCCCAGGCCGTCACCCCGGAGCCTGAGCCGCAGCCTGTCCAGCCGAGTGCGGACCTCGCCCAGCGCCTCGTGCAATTGCGCGGCGCAGCAGCACGCGGCCATCAGGCTTTCCTTTCCGCCGCTCCGCGTACGAAATCCCTGATCGATGCCGCCCGGGGCAGTGCGGTAGCCAGCGATTCCTGGGTTGCCGCGCAAGCCAGCCTGTCCGGGCTTGAAACCGTACGCAACGAGACGATGACAAGCATGGCCGAGCTGGACAAGCTGCTGCTTCAGGCAGAGCTGGAAGGCGGCGCGCGCGAAGCGGTGGCCGCCACCCGATCCGAAGTGGGATCGCTGCTCGACAGCGAAAACGCCACCCTGGAACAAATGGCGGGAAGCCTGCGCCAATAACCGCGCGCCCAGCGTTTACGCCGCCAGGTTCCCCAAAAAAATGACGCGGATTGCCGAAGCAACCCGCGCGAGTTTGGGGAGAGTCGAAAATCTGCAAGGCCGCGCCTGGAACGCACATTTCAGCGTGGAAAATGCACCGATCCCATCGCCCGGCCGATAATCGTGGTTTAGCGGCCCGATCCTGAGACGGACTTGACCGCGATCAAATCATGGGATTTTTCACTCCGGCGCGGCGGCGCCGTTCCCGATCAGGCGTTCGCGCCATGGGCAGCGAGCATTTGCCCCGTCACCCCGGGGGCCGCCGCCAGATAAGCCAGAATGCGCGCCTCTTCCGCCGGATCGCCTTCCGCCAGCCCCAGCACGCGGACCGGCGCATAAGCGCGGGCGAGATCGGCAATCGCGGCGCGGCGCCAGCCTTTGTGATCGTAAGGCGCGGACGGAAAGATCACCACCAGCGATTCCGGGTGTTCGGCCAGAACGGCGGCAATCGCCGGGAGATGCTCCGCGTGGAAAGCAGCCGATGCGGCCAGCGCAGCCGCGGGCAAGGCCCCCGTGCGATAGACCGCCTGCCCCATGTCAGGGCCGTTCCCGATGCAGGGTGATACCGATCTTCTCGTTGTGTTCGGCAATGGCGAGCTTGACGATCTTCACCGTCACCGCCTCGACCTTCGCATCCTGCAGGAACAAGGTATCGCAAACGTGGTCGGCCACGGCCTCGATCAGCTTGAAATGCACCCCTTGCGGCAGGGCATCGGACGCCGCGAACTTGAGATCCATGTAATTCTTGCTGTTCGCAAGCGGGGTCTGGGGGGCGTAGCGATCGGCCACCTTGTAACGGACAGTGATCGTGAAACGCAGCGGCTGCGGCTTGCCCGTCTCTTCCGAGTAGATGCCGGTCAGCACGTTGTGTTCGAAATCGGCAACTTCCAGAATCAGGCTATCGGGCATGGTCGTATCCAGTCAAAATCGTCAGACGAGGGTCGTATCGTCGTCGTCGCCAGCCGCCGGGCATTGGCCCGCCGCTGCCGCTTCCGCGCGTTCCAGCTGATCGCTCTCTATCCCGGCGATGGTCAGCCTGCCGCTGACGATTTTTTCCTGCACGACGGGTTCCATCAAAACCTTGCCGTCCAGCCAGACGGTCACGGTCTTGCCGACGGCCTTTTCGGTAAGGGCTGCCAGGCGCTGCCCGGCCTCGTCGGTCAATTCGATATTGAGCAGCAATGCGCCATCCGTCTCCTCCACGCCTTCGGCCATGTCGGCGACGGTGTCCGCGCACAAGGGCAAGTCCGCGATCCACAGCCCGGTATCGGACGGTGCAGCCTTGTCCTGCGCGGCGGCGGCCCCACCGCTCCACACCAACGAAGCGAGCGCGGCGGCAAACGCGAAACGGCGCATCAGGCGTTCCTCCACCGGGCAAAGATCGCGGTGGGCAGCAGGCGTCCGTTCCCGCCATCCTCCCGCACGGCGAGATCGCCATGCTCGATCACGCCGGGCAGATCGGCGAAGAGTTCCGCCAGCAGCCCCGCCAGTGCCAGGCTGGACATGCGCACCGCATAGACGGTGAGGAACAGGAAACGGCTCTGTGCATCGAGCAAACGGCGGCAATCGGCCATCAACACGGGCAGATCGTTTTCCAGACGCCAGACCTCTCCATTCGGCCCTCGCCCAAACTTGGGCGGATCGAGGATGATCCCGTCATAGCGCTTTTCACGCCGCACCTCACGCGCGGCGAACTTCGCCGCATCGTCGATCAGCCAGCGGACCGGGCGATCGTCCATGCCCGAAAGCGCGGCATTCTCCCGCGCCTGCGCCACCGATTTCTTGGACGCATCGACATGCGTAACCGGCCCGAACCGGCTCAACGCCAGCGTCCCGACCCCGCTATAACCGCAGAGGTTGAGCGTCTGCGCACTGTCTGTTCCCGCCAGCATATCGCCCATCCAGCCCCACACCGGGGCCATGTCGGGGAAGAAGCCGAGATGGCGGAACGGGGTGCATTGGGCGGTGAAGCGCACGTCTTCCGGCCCATTCGGCCAGGCAAGCGGCCAGCCTTCGCGCGGGACAGGGCCGGAAAACTGCCAGCGCCCCCCCCCATCCTCGTCCGCGCCGGGCACGAATTCGCCATCGGCCGTCCATTCCGTCAGCCGCGGGCGCCACAGCGCTTGCGGTTCCGGCCGGATGAAGCAGTGCGGGCCGTATCGTTCGAGCTTGCGGCCATCGCCGCTGTCGACGAGGCCATAATCCCCCCACCCCTCGCCAGCGAGGATCAGGGGTGAGGTTGCAAGCTCCGCCATCGCGCCCGATCAGGCGTTCGGCGTCGCGTGCTCAGCGACATAAGCCGCTATCGCGTCGTAATCGCCCGGCAGTTCGGCATAGCGTTCTTCACGCTGGAACAGGTCGCCGATCCGGGTCGGCAGAATCGGCCGGGTGCCCGTGGCGCGCTCCACCGCATCGCGGAACTTCGCTGGATGCGCAGTCGCCAGCGTGACCAGCGGCACCGCGGGATCGATCTTAGCCGCGCGTGCGGCGTGAAGCCCGATGGCGGTATGCGGATCGATCACTTCGCCGCATGCTTCATAGGCCCAACGCATCGCCTTGGTCATGTCATCCGCATCGGCGCGGGCGCTGGAAAACAGCGCCGCTGCGCCTTCACGCTGCGCATTGGTTAGTTGCATCGCCTTGGCCACTTCGAAACCGCGCATCTGCTCGGCCAGGGCCAAGCCATCACGCCCGCCAACATCGAACAGCAGGCGCTCAAAATTGGAGCTGACCTGAATGTCCATCGACGGGGCCGCCGTGGGCGTCACGGTGCCGGTCGAATAATCGCCCGTGGTCAGCGCGCGGTGGAGGATGTCGTTGACATTGGTCGCCACGATCAGCCGCTCAATCGGCAGGCCCATTTGCGCGGCGACATAACCGGCGAAAACGTCTCCGAAATTGCCGGTCGGCACGCTGAAGGCCACTTTGCGATGCGGCGCGCCCAGTTGCACGCCCACGGCGAAGTAATAGACCACCTGCGCCATCAGCCGCGCCCAGTTGATCGAATTGACCGCGCTGATGCGGAAACGCCCGGTCATCGCCGTGTCGCCGAACATGCGCTTCACCATCGCCTGTGCATCGTCGAAGCTGCCGTCGATGGCGATGTTATAGACATTGGGTGCCAGCACCGTGGTCATCTGGCGGCGCTGCACGTCGCTCACCCGGCCATTGGGGTGAAGCATGAAGATATCCACCCGGTCACGCCCCGCCACCGCATCGATTGCGGCAGAGCCGGTGTCCCCGCTGGTCGCGCCGACGATGGTCAGCCGTTCGTCCGTGCGGGAAAGGAATTCCTCGAACAGCAGGCCGAGCAATTGCAGGGCCACGTCCTTGAACGCCAGCGTCGGCCCATGGAACAGTTCCAGCAACCAGTTCCGTTCGTCCAGTTGCACCAGCGGCGTCACCGCCTTGTGGGCGAAGCGGCCATAGGCTTGCTCGCACAGGCTCAGCAGCTTTTCCGGGGTCAGACAATCGCCGACGAACGGCTGCATCACCCGCGCGGCAAGCTGCGCGTAAGGCAAGCCGGCCAGCGCGGCGATTTCCGCTTCCGAAAAGCGCGGCCAGACGGACGGGATATAGAGCCCGCCATCCGATGCCAGACCGGCGAGAGTGACGCCTTCGAAATCGAGCGCCGGGGCGCTGCCACGGGTAGAGACATACTGCATGGCCGCGGGCCTTAGTCGCTGCCCTGTTTTAGAGCAAGTGGTGGCGATGTTATGCGTGCGGCCCGGCGGCCTCCTCCGCCACCGCCGGTTCAGCTTCCAGCACTCGTTTGAGGCCCAGCAACCCGGCAGCCGCACGGGCCGCATAGGGGCCGATCCAACGTTCGTGGATTTCCTGTATCGGCATGGCATCGAGATGGTTGAACCGTTCCCGCCCCTTGCGCGCCACCACGACCAGCCCGGCCCGCTCCAAAACCTTGAGATGCTGCATCACGGTGCAGCGGTCGAGCGGGGCAAGCATGTCCGCCAGTTGCCCGGTGGTGAGCGGGCAATCGCGCAAGGCATCGCAGATGCGCCGCCGCGTGGGGTTTGCCAGCGCCTTGAAAACGAGGTCCATTCGCTCATCCGTTGACATGTTATATTTTTATAACATAATTTGCCGGACAGCAAGACCGAGCGAAGGAGTCGCGGCATGGAACTGAAATTCAGAATCTTCGGACGCATCGCCCGCCCCGTGGCGGAGGTGTTCGAAGCGGTCGTCAATCCGGACCAGCTCTCGCAATATTTCACCACCGGCGGAGCGCAGGGCCGGATCGAAAAGGGGGCGACCGTCACTTGGGATTTTGCGGACTTCCCCGGCGCTTTCCCGGTGCAGGTGGTGGATGTGATCGAAAACAGCCTGATCGTGCTCCACTGGGCCAGCGACGAAGGCGATGGCGCGATGACCGAAGTCACCATGCGCTTCACCGATTGCGGCGATAACGTAACCCAGGTCGAGATTGGCGAGGCCGGATGGAAGGAAAATCAGGCCGGGCTCGATGCCAGCTATGGCAATTGCATGGGCTGGAGCCAGATGCTCTGCGCGATGAAAATGTGGGTCGAACATCGCATCCGCATGCGCGACGGCTTTTACAAATAGGTTATTTGCCGTCAGACCCCAGCTTGCGCCGCAGTGCGAGGATGTAGATCACCAGTGCGGTGGCCGCGAAGAAGAACCACTGCACCGCATAGGAACGGTGATTGTTGGGAATATCGCGCGGATCGGGCGATGCCAGTTGGGTCAGCCCGGCCTGCGGCGGCGCAGCGACGAGCCTGACGCCGTGGCCCGCGGGGCCGACTATCCCCTGCACCGTGCCGCCATTCCATGCGGGGATGGCGGGATCGCGCGACCAGCCCAGCGCCACTTCCGCTTCGCCATCGGGCGTGGCGCAGCGCGCTATCTGCGCCACGCCCGCTTGATGTGCAGCGTTGCGCCCGGCCATGGCGCTTTGCGCGATTACCCGGCGGCAATACACGCTGCTGTGATGATAAAGCGCGGCTTCCTGCTGCTCCGAAGCGAAAGGATAGGCGACAGCGGAACCGTCCCGCTCCGCCTGCCCATAGCGGGCGAGCAGATGTTCCTTCCAGGTCGCGCGCTGCAATTGCCACACACCGAGGGCGATCATCGTGGCCACCGCAGCCAGCACCAGCAGCGTGGGCACCACAGGCAGGCGGCGCATCATTCGCCGCTCAGATCGTTTCCGCCCGCTTCACGCGCACCACGGATATATTCGGCATAGAGCAGCGCGGCCTTGGCCATGCGCAACCCGAAGACGACCGCCGCCGCCGTGATCGGCACCCACAGGATCACATGAACCCAGAAGGGCGGATGCAAGGCGATCTGCAACCACAGCGCCAGCCCCGTAACCAGCGCGCCGATAATCAGCGTCAGGAACGCTGCGGGGCCATCCCCCACATTGAAGCTGGAATAATCCAGCCCGCAAGCCCGGCAGCGCTGCGCAAAACGCACCACCCCGGCAAACAGCGTTTTCGCCCCGCAGCAGGGGCAAAGGCCGAAAAGGGCAGCCTCGCCAAGCGAAGGCTGCCCTTTTTTCGTAGGTTTCGGATCAGTCATCGGATGAGGATGAACCGCGCTTAGTGATACTGCGCACCCCAACCACCCCAGACGTAAACGACGATGAACAGGAACAGCCATACGACGTCGACGAAGTGCCAGTACCACGCCGCCGCTTCGAAACCGAAATGCTGGCGCGGGGTGAAGTGGCCGAGATATGTGCGGCGCAGGCAGACGATCAGGAAGATCGTGCCGACCAGCACATGGAAGCCGTGGAAGCCCGTCGCCATGTAGAAGGCCGAGCTATAAGTGTTACCACCGAAGGTGAACGGCGCGTGGGCATATTCGTATGCCTGGATCGAGGTGAACAGCATGCCCAGCAGGATCGTCAGCCACAGGCCTTTCTTGACCCCATCGCGATCCCCATGGATCAGGCAATGATGCGCCCAGGTCACCGTGGTGCCCGAACAGAGCAGGATCAGCGTGTTGATCAATGGCAGATCGAACGGGTTCATCACCGCTTCGATCCCCTTGGGCGGGAATTGCCCGCCGATCACATCGGCCAGTTTCGACGGGAACAGCGAGAAATCGAACCACGCCCAGAACCAGCCGACGAAGAACATCACTTCCGAAGCGATGAACAGGATCATCCCGTAGCGCGTGTGCAATTGCACCACCGGCGTGTGATCGCCCGCCTGCGCTTCTTTCACGATCTTGGAGAACCAGCTGAAAAATGTCAGCGCCAGCCCCAGCACGCCGAGCAGCAGCACGTATTTGCCGAACGGCAGCTCGTGCATGAACAGGACCATACCCGAGGTAAATACAAGCGCCGACGCCGACGCGACCAGCGGCCAGATATCGGGCGGCAGAATGTGATAATCGTGGTTCTTGGTAGCGGCCATGAAACGGTCTTCCTGTCTGTCGGGGCTTCCCCAATTGCCCAGCGCCCCATTTATCGTTCTGATCTCAACCGGTCCAGAGGTTAGGAAGGGCTGTCCTCTGCCTTGTGGAAAGTAT
>CAYXMY010000065.1:0-16785 GCA_964466155.1 uncultured Caenibius sp.
CTGCTATCGAAGCGCTGGACGACCCGAAGCTGGCTGATCTGCACCTGCGACTACAAAGGGCGCCAACGCGAGGTGATGGCGGGCCGGAGCTGGACCGAACTGTTCTTTCTCGACGAAGCAATCGCGCTGGCCGCCGGGCATCGGCCCTGCTTTCTGTGTCGGCGAGACGCGGCTGAACATTTCCGCGCCTGTTGGGCAGAAGCGCGTGGAGAGACGCGGCCGCTGGCAATGCAGATCGACGCAATTCTGCACACCGAGCGTGTCGACGGTGGCCGCAAGCGGCTTCATCCCATCGCCTTACCGCTGAACGCTCTGCCCGATGGCGCCGTCGTTGCGGTCGGCACCAGCGCCTTCACCAAGCGGGGTGGTCAGTTCTTTCGCTGGACGGAGACGGGTTATGCCCCCCCGGCCCCGCTCGAACGGGCCGATTGGCTGGTGACGCCGCCATCGACCTTGGCTGCGCTCCAGGCCGGATACACACCCGCCTTTCACCCTTCCGCGAATTAGAACCTCAAAGCTTCACGCATGTCCGATCTATTTGAAAAGCTCATTCCGGCTGAACCGGCGATAGAGATCATGGCCGAAGGGGCCGTGCTGCTGCGCAGTGGGGCCCTGGCATCCGCCCCCGCACTGCTCGTCGCGCTGGACGCAATCACCGCCCGGTCACCGTTCCGCCAGATGGTCACGCCTGGCGGCTATACGATGTCGGTCGCCATGACGAATTGCGGCGCCGCAGGCTGGGTGACGGATCGCACTGGCTATCGATACGATGGCAATGACCCGCTCGACGGCCAGCCTTGGCCGCCGATGCCAGAATGCTT
Organism: uncultured Caenibius sp.; assembly: GCA_964466155.1. Taxonomy (GTDB): domain Bacteria; phylum Pseudomonadota; class Alphaproteobacteria; order Sphingomonadales; family Sphingomonadaceae; genus Caenibius. The sequence goes on from CAYXMY010000065.1 coordinate 822, forward strand.
TTTCGAGCTGGCCGCACGCGCCGCTGCGCGCGCTGGCTACCCCGATTTCAAGCCCGACGCCTGCCTCATCAACCGCTACGAGCCCGGCGCACGCCTCACCTTGCATCAGGATAAGAACGAGCGCGATTTCGCCAATCCTATCGTCTCAGTATCGCTCGGCCTGCCAGCGACATTCCTGTTCGGCGGCTTGAAGCGCAATGATCCGGTGAAGCGATATGGGCTGCGCCACGGCGATGTTGCCGTGTGGGGCGGCCCATCGCGCCTGCGCTTTCATGGCGTCTCGGACCTGAAGGATGGCGAACATGAACTGGTCGGGCGGCTGCGGATCAACCTGACGTTCCGCGGCGCACTATAATCCCCGCAACGCTTATTTCAGTTTGATGGCAATAATCGGAGTGCCCGCGCCGGATCGCCGCTCCAGATGTGGCATCATACGCAAATCCCGCGTGCCGGGACACGATCGACGCACGAAGTTGAACAAGGAAGCCCTGCCAATGTTTTCGCGCGCTGGATACGACGCGAATGCCAACCGATGCAGGCCGGACGAGGCCGGGAGAGTGTTCAGCGCCCTTGCCTTGTTCACGCAAAATGACCCGGGAAAGCAGCTCGTGCTCACCTACATCTCCCGTCTGATCGCCGATGGATATGCAGAGTTCGATGTGCAGAGGAGTGGCGAGGTCGAGGTCCACTTTCCCTCCGGCGAGATTTATCTGCTGTGTGAGTCCTCGATTCTGCGGCTTGCCTAATCAACGTCTGCATTGCCGGTCATCACGTTCGGCACCGGCTTAATGCGCGCCATCGCATAAGGCTGGCATTGCCCTCTCGTAGCTATGCGGCACGAGAGGAAAGGTCATCAGCATGACCACGATCACGCACACCAGATGCAGCAGCCAGCCCGCAAGGAAGCCGCCAGTCGCATCGTGCAGCACCGCGACGATCCACGGCGGAATGGCGGCAATCAGAAACCCGCCGCCCTGCATGAGCGCCGACAGCGCGCCCGCGTGAGCGGGGTCCGCCAGATGATCGAGCACCACCACCATCGACAGAGCGAAGCAACCGCCCAACCCCGCGCCGACCAATGCGGCCCAGAGATAGGGCGCGAGTCCGGGGCAAAATGCCAACCCCGCGAAGCCCCCCGCCTGACAAGCCAGTGTCAGCCATAGCCAACCTCTCCGGTCGCCCTCACGCCCGATGAACAGCGGCAGGAGCAGCGCCGCCGTTGCCTGACAAACGGCCATCAACGCCAGCAGGCCGCCGCTCGCGCCCGATTGCCATCCAAGCGCTTGATAGGACGAGGGAAGCCACGCGATCACCGACGAATATCCACCGTTGGCGATCCCGAACCAGATCATCAGCAGCCACGCACGCGGGCGCCTCAACAATTGGAGCATCACGTTGTCGCCGGAGATGGATTCGCTATCCCCAGGCAGGAAGAAAGCCGCGAACAGGACAGCAAAAGCCGCAGGGACAGCGAGCCACGCGAGGCCCATATGCCAATCATCGGCCCATCCGGCGATGATCGGGGACACCCTGGCCCCCAGCGCACCGCCGCCCATCAGGGTCGCGGAATAGAGGCCCATGACCTTGGGCGTATGCGCGGGGAAGGCCCGCTTGATGACGCCGGGAAACACCGCCTGAACGATCGCCACGCCGAACCCGATAACGGCCGCCGTGCCGATCAGTGCCCAGCCTGTTGTAGTGAACAACCGCAGCAGGGAGCCGATGCCCAGCACAATGAGCGCAGCGATGATTGATCGACGCGCACCGACCGCGCCTTGCAGCGAAGGTCCGGCGAAGGCGAATACACCCATCAGTAGCATCGGCACCAGCGTAAGAAACGACATGCCCTGAAGGCCGAGGCCCGTGCTGGCCTGAATGTCCTGTGCCAGAGGTCCCACGCCAGTAATGAACGGGCGCAGGTTGAGGCCGACCATCCCGACGACGAGCAGGAGTGGCCAGGCGACGCGCGATGGATTGACCGCCTTCATGGAATCAACCCTGCCGGCGCTTCCAGTCGGCGTAGAGGTCCAGTCCTGATTCAAGGCGAACCGGAACATGGCGGATCGTCATCGATTGTTCGGCAAAAGGCTTGGCCAGTTCCGCATAGATCGCGCCGGTGGAGAGGCCGAAGGGTGCGCCATCGTCGTTGGAATAGGCATAGGCGACGGTATCGACACCCGCCATCCGCATCGCCGCCATGCACATCGGGCACGGATGACCGCTGGCATAAACGGTGCAGCCCTCAAGGTTAGCCGAGCCGAGCCGTTGGCTGGCGCTGCGGATTGCATTCATTTCGGCATGTGACGTTGGGTCGTTGGTGGCGAGAATCTCGTTCACGCCGGTTGCGATGACCGCACCATCCTTCACGACAACGGCCCCGAACGGACGGCCGCCTTTTTCCGAGTTGGCATGCGCCAGCTCAATTGCCTCGCAAAGAAATTGTGCATCTTTGGCCATGGTGTTCGCTTTCACATTTTTGATTCGCTGTCGCGGCGATGACGGTACTCGCCCGATTCACTAGCTCGGTTCTCCAGAAAATGGCTGCATTTCATCATTTGCACCATCATCAATGATGATTGGCGGAAAAACGTAGTCAGTATCTTATCGACGCCATACGCGTGCGTGTTGGGGATATCGGTCCTGCTGGTCGAGCTTCCTGCGAACCCTCCGGAGAAAGAAGCTCGCCCGGATCATGGTGCAATCGATCCTCAAACAGGAGGACATGCAGGCCGGACGCTTCACAGGCAGGTTCGTCGCGCTCCTCGAAAACGACGCAACAGCAACGGAGCCTGCCCGGATTCAGCCGCGAAATCAGCGGGCGTCGTGAAAGATGATGCCAGCGGCATGGCGCATCCCGGACCGGACCCGGCTGACACCGTGCCGCAGATTGACGCGATAATCGCCCCTGGTCCCGCGCATTGGCCGATTTGTCACCGCAAACGCAACCGCATCGCCCTGACGAAGCGGCACGACTTCGACCCGGCTTTGCATCCGCGGGCGCTGTTCGGTCAGCGCGAACTCGCCGCCCGTGAAATCCTTGCCAGGTTCGGACAACAGGATCGCGACCTGGATCGGAAACCAGATATCGCCATAAAGATCCTGATGCAGGCAGTTATAATCGCCCGCGACATATTGGAGCAGCAACGGCGTCGGCCTAGTCTGCCCGCCGCGGCGGCACCGTTCAAGAAATACCACGTGTTCGGCGGGGAAACGCTCCTCCACCCCCATCCGCTCGTTCCAGGCGTTCGCAATGGGCGCCAGGCGCGGATAGAGCGCAGTGCGCATATCTCCTATCAGGTCCGGCAGCGGGTAGCTGAAATAGCGATACTCCCCCTTCCCGAATCCGTGCCGGGCCATGACCACACGGCTGCGAAAATGGCGTTCGTCGGAATAAAGGGCAGCGATATCGGCGCACTGCTGCTGGGTCAGCAGCTTGGGCAGGACGGCACAGCCGACGCTATCGAGTTCTTCGGCGATAGCCCCCCAGGAATAGCGCGCGATCCGTGCCTCTGCGGACGAATCCGCAGAGGCCGGAGCGATGGAATCCACCGGCGGCGATTTCATGCCATCGCTTCCTTCCGGATCAGTGCCCGCTTACGCTCGATGCCCCAGCGATAGCCCGCCAGATCACCGTCGCTGCGAACCACGCGGTGGCAGGGGACAGCCAACGCGATCGAATTGGCTGCGCAGGCGCTGGCGACCGCGCGTGGATGGGAATGCGGCATCAGCTCGTTCGCCAAGTCCGTGTAGGTTGTGGTCTCACCGGCCGGGATCGTCAGCAGTTTTTCCCAGACGCTGCGCTGGAACGCAGTGCCGCGCATGTCCAGCGTCAGCTCCAGACCCGCCGCAGGCTTTTCGATATAGCGCAAAATCTTCGCCATATCCGCCTGCACCGCGCCGGTGTCTTCGATCAGCGTGGAAGCCGGGAACCGCCCCGCGAGATCCGCGACAAGTTCGCCAGCAGTTTCACCGATGAGGATCGAGCAAACACCCTTCGCACTGCGCGCGATGAGCACCTTGCCCATATCGCTGTCCGCGACGGCGTAAGCGAGAACATCGGCGGGGGCCGCCTTTGCATTTGCCTGCGCATTCGCCCGCAGACCGTCAGTTGTCATGAGATTCATTGTCGTAACTCCTTGCTGTCCTCACAGCATGAATTACCTGTTGCGCGGGGGCGCCAAACTCCGTTCCTTGCTTTCAAATTGAGAAAACGTCGGCAGACTTCCCCATAGAAGGGATGCCTTTTTCCGCCTTCGGCGGCGATCTCTCAGTTTGAAAGCAAGAAACGGAGTTCGATCACGAGAAAGCAGGCCTAGTTTCGAGCTCGATTTGCACACTGCCGGGCAAGCATGCACGTTTATTGAGGACCAGGACAATGGATCGGCGCCCCCATCACTTCATATTCGAGACCTCATACGGCTTTGCGGCTATCGGTTGGCGGGGCACGAGCATCTCGAGTTTCCGCCTGCCCTCCAAAACCGCCAGGGCAGCAGAAAGCTCGATCCTTCGCCGGTTCCCAGACTCGAAACCGGCGTCCCCTCCGGCGTTCGTTCAGACTGTTATGAACGATACCCAGCGCTACTTCGAGGGGGAGCGCGTGGATTTCTCAGGGGTCGAGATCGACCTTGGCGAACAGCAACCCCTCTTCAGGCGCATCTACGATTTCGTCCGCTCCCTGGGATACGGCGAGACCACAACCTACGGCGCTGTGGCCAAGGCGCTGGGTGAAGAGCCACAGATGGCCCGCACAGTCGGCGAAGCGATGTCGCTCAATCCCGTCCCTCTGATCGTGCCATGCCATCGCGTGACCGCGGCAGGCGGCAAGATCGGCGGATTCTCGGCGCCGGGCGGCTCCTACTCAAAGGCCCACATGCTCGCATTGGAGGGGGTAATGCCGCCCTCGACCGCCCAGGCCGGATTCGAGTTCTAACGGCATGGAGATATTCGCAAGCACTGAGACCGCCCGTTACGCTCACTACGCTGGCATAGAAAAGGGGTTCATAAGCCATATTTGGCGGTGAAGGCGATGCTGGTGCCCCAAGGCGGACGAAAGCGATGAATATGAATCGCCGCTTCTACTACGCTAGCAGCGCCCTTTAACGCATTTTGCCGCAGCTCACCTCCTTAGTGTAGCGTGGAGCGCTATGATTTAAGGAAACCAGCCAGGGAAACAGACCGCGAGTGGCCGATTTCACGCCGCGCCATGTATGCCATAAGCACGGGCGGCACGAACGGCTTCGCTGACGCGGCCAGCCCGCAAGACGTCGATTGGCCGCATCCCTCCCAGACGCGCATCGCCCGTCAGCATGAAATTCACCCGCATCCATGGATCGCCGACGGCAAAGGCCACGAGAACCTCGCTCGCGCCGGGCAGGAGGCCAGCTGGCCCGACCTGAAAAGCCGGGAAGACGTCTTCGTCCTCCACCCTCAAGAAGAAAATCTCGTTGCGGTCGCGCCGCCCGCGAACCTCTTCGCTCGAAATCCCAAGCCGGGCGGCGAACTGCGCTGCCGAAAGCACGCCTCCCTCAAGCGAGAGCAATTCCCGCTTATAGGCATCTCCGCTAGTGAACGCCTCGGTCAACGGATTGATCTCGCCCTGCCTCATAATCCAAGCAACGCACGTATTCTGGCCTGCACTTCCGCAAGGACGAGAGGGGAGGCCTTGCCTTTGCGTGTGGCCTTTCGCGCCCGCCAGTCGAGGCTCTTGACCTGATCGGCCAGCACCGCACTCGGCGGCTCCTGGCTGACCACGACCTCAAAGGGATAACTCTTGATCCGCGAGGTCATGGGGCAGCAGATCATCATCCCCCGGACCTGATTGTAGCGGGCCGGCGACAGCACCAGCGCCGGGCGATGACCGGCCTGCTCATGCCCGGCCTGCGGATCGAACTGGAGCCAGACGATGTCCCCGCTGTCGGGAACGTAGCGGCTCACCACGCCTCGCCGCCGACAGGGCGGCCAAAGTCGATATCCTCGGGAAAGGTGTCGGGCGTCATCTTCGCCAGCAGATCGTCGAGATCGTAGCTGGGTGCGGTCACCGGTTCGATAATCACACGACCACCCTCTTCCCGCACGTCCACCGCCTGATCCACGCGCAGGGATGCCGCCGCCATCACCGACGCCGGGATGCGGACCGAGGCGCTATTGCCCCACTTCTTGACCTGAACGCGCATGACAAGCTCCATGTATCTACATTTACGATACATAAGCTATCGGCCCTTTCCCGTAAAGGGCTTCTCAAATCCCGAAAGGACATCCATTTGACGACCGATACCGCCGCGCGTTCTGAACTTCCTTCCTTTCCAACAGCGACCCGCGTCGTCTCCTATCTGCGCGTCTCGACCGGCAAGCAGGCCGAGAGCGACCTGTCGATCCTCAGCAAGAATGTCTTCGGCCGCTCACGCCAACAAAGTGGTCATCGCCAGGCCATTTTGATCTCCCTGTTAGCTGCCTCTCGTTAATGTTACGCGAGCGAATGGCGGATACACCTCGAGTATAATCGAGACGAGGGCGGGTGGTCATGGACATCATATGCAACCAGAAAATCTGGACGTTTTCGGAGGGCTCAGAAAGCATCACCGGGCTCACCTGCAGCGCCATCCGGAAGGGCCCTGCTCACCGTGTGCGAAGCTACGTCGATTTGGCGACGAAGATCGCCGAACTTCAATTTCGAAACCGAGACTTTGTGCTCATGTTCCGAGGGCAAAACGGCGATTTCAAAAATCGGTCCGGCTACACATCGTTAAAGCCGACCCTCTTACGAGCATCATCACTGTCGCCTGCCACCAACATTGCGAACTTTATGCCTGCGGCTACTTTGCGCCAAATATTCGCCATCGCGCGGGCTGTCTGTAATCTTGCTCGAACGCTCAGCAAAGATCATCCCCTAATACATTAACGCGCGAACCGCATCAGCCCGCAATAGTTTCGAGGTTGATTTTGGCTGAGGCTGTGGGCTAGCCGTCGATGCGGTAACCGGGCAAAAACCAGGGGCGGCATGTCTCCCCGAGGGTCAGGGGGATAAAAGATGAAGCGTATCGTCATGCTCGCAATGGTCGCGAGTGCGTCCCCATTGATGGCACAAACGACTGCTCCGCAAGGACCGGCTGGCGCAGTTCCGGCATCTTCATCGGCCCCGACGGCCATCGTCTTTTCCGAAAAGGGCGCGAACGGGATGAGCGATCTTCCCATGGGTGTTGGGATCAATGCCCGGCTGAATATGAACGACCCCAAGGTCATTTCAGCATTGGCTGCTGCAAAATCACGATATGAGGGCGCGGCGGATGCCTATGTTCCTCAGCACGTTTCAGATGCACGCATCCCCCGTGATCGGTTGGCCACTGGACGGCAATTGGCTGCAATGGACGTTCGTCTCGACAATCGTGTCACCGTGGTGGATCGCAACGGCAATGAAATGGGCAACACCGTCACCCAGTCTCAGACCCGGATCGGTGCGCCGATCCCGGCGGGGACGGCAAAAGCATAGAAATCAGCCGAGTGAGAATTGTGAAAATATGGACTTGATCGGGTGCTGAGACCGACTAGGACGACCATCGTTACTCGGGCCTTGAGGGGGTATTTCGGGGCGATAGTTCCGAGTAACACCCGCGCCTCGGGGAAATCAGGGGCACCAAACGCGGCGGCTGGTCTGCCGCGTTTTTATTTCGTGATTGGATGATCAGTCCGCTTTGGCTGCTTGGTCGACCAGATAAGCCCTGCCCCCCTCCATCGCTGCGTAGATCGGCTTAATCAGTTGCTCAAATGGCGGGTAGCCTTGATCCGCCCATCTCTCCGCACGCTGTCGGATGAACGCAGTCGCCCGCAATTCGTCCAAAGTGCAATCGCGATAGCCGCGCGTCTCGACGGAACGGGCAAGAGATTCCAAATCGGTGCCCGTCTGCAACGCCCAGCCGTATCCGTCAAAGGTATGGCAGAACACGCACACCTCATCATAGCGCGCGTCTGGTGCGGGCAGGTCGCTCAGCTTCAAATCCTCGCTCGCGATAAGCGTTTCATCGCAACAGTCCGGATCTTCATCAGGCAACGAGGGAAAGGGGCTGTCCATTTTTGCTCCTTGGCTATGCAGCGCCACCGTCATGCAGCGCGTTGGAGCCAGTATAGTTTACCTTAGCGGTAAAGCGACCTGACTTTACCTCAGAAGTAATGGTGGAGACGCAGATCAACATATGAGGCAGAAAGATAAATTACCTCTAGGGCAAGCTTATCGCCAGACTTTACCCCAGAGGTAGAGGCACAACGGCATGGTGCTACGTGAAATGCACTTCCTTGTTACCTCACGGGTATGGTTTCACTGTTCAGTATTACCTTACAGGTATGGGTGCAGACGCAGAAGGCGCACTGTCGTATTACCGCTGAGGTAAAGACGGAGACGCAGATTTGCACCTGAGACAGCAACCGCAATGACCTTAGAGGTAAAGCCACCTCCCCACGCTTTACCTTATAGGTATAGATACCCAAAAAACCGCACCGTCACCTAATTACCTCATAGGTCAGGTTTCACCGCACTGCATTACCCCCAAGGTAACGGCTTGGGTGCTGACTGGACTGAGGCCGCAATTGATGCAGAGGTGACCCGGGCGGCGAGGATTGCCGCGTAACCAAAGGGGCATGTGATGAAGATTTTGGGGTTCGCGCTTGGATTGGCTCTGTTCCTCCAACCGACGGCCGCTTCCGCTGTTGAAGAGGATTTGGGTGGCGGTTGGTCGTTGGATACGAGGTCTGGTTGCGATCTGATGCGGAATTACCCGTCGGGGGACGCCATGTCGATCTACGCTAAGGCCCCTGATGCTGTCACATTCATGATCATGACGGAAGCTTTGAGCCACGTAAAATTGCGTGGAACCTACGACATGGGGGTGGGCTTCGATGACGGTGATTTGTGGGAGTTAACCGCTATCGCTGGGAATAGGCCGGTGGCTCGCCCGGGGTTGATCGCCGATATAAGTCTCGGAACCAACGATGATGGCGACAACTTCGTGCTGGAATTTGCCACCGCGAAAAACATGAGCGTTTGGGAAAGCGGGAAATTTGTGAGGGCGTACCGCCTCGACGGTTCGCTCAAGGCTGTGGCGCGGTTCTCTGAATGCCTGCGCCAATTACACTGAAAATAGTCCAATAGGGGGTATTTATGCAAATCGGGGCAACCTCTGAGGGGGTTGGGGGTATGGCGCATCCGGCAGTCCGGATGGGCAACGTGAGCGATCTTGGGGACGACGAACGGTTGCGCCGGGCGGTGCAGAATGCCCGCTCGACGCGCAGCCGGGGCTATGTCCCGCGCTGGGAAAGGCTCCCGTACATGGCGGCTGGCAAAGTGGTTTCGGTTTTTGCGATGCTTGCGCTTGCAGCTTGCGGAGGGGCGGAGAGCGCCAACTCGCGGCAAGCGCAGGCAAATATCGCATCTACCCACGAGGCACCTCATCCAGCCGCGCAGCCTCAGTCTTTGGCCTCCTGCTACGATGTCAATAAATCGGAGCCTGAGAAGCTAGTGGGCCGTTTGGATCATGTCGTGTTCCCCGGCCCCCCGAACTATGAGGACGTGCGCAACGGTGACATGCCTGAGCCGACGTATATTCTGCGTCTGCATCGCCCCATATGCATCACGGATGGGGATGATGGTTTTGCCGATCCCAATCATTCATTCACCGATGTGCATGTTGTCGCTGGAAAGATGAAATCTTCGGAACTGAGACGGTTCCTTGGTCAGAACGTAGAGGTTTCGCTATACGACCAGATGGGGGCACAAACCGGCCACCACCATGCACCGCTAGTCGCTTGGGTAGCCGGAATCTCTCCCGAAGCAGAGCAGACTGCCTCGGCTCCTCCACAAGCCCTTCCAGCCGATTACAGCAAGGCGGCGGCTACCGTTAGGGGATTTTATACTGCGCTGCGTACAGGTGATGGGGCAACAGCCGCAGCTAGGGTCGTATCCGAGAAACGTCTTACCGGCCCCTTGTCTGTTTCGGCTCTTTCCAGCTTCTACGGGAGCATGAAAAGGCCGCTGGAATTGCTCGATCTAGTCGAGATCGATGCGGCCTCATATTTGGTTCGTTACCGTTATACGGTGTCAAAGACCGCATGCACGGGTCGCGCTGTGGTGACCACCACTCTTCGCAATGGGGAAAGCTATATCGCGAGCATCCGAGCATTGGATGGATGCTAGGCGGTAAACTCATAAACGGTTGCCGATTGGCCGCTGGCGAGTAGGTTATAGGCATGCTCGAAACGCCATGGCCTAAACTCGGACTGCTGATCCTCCTTCTGATTGGGATCGGGGTTTTGATTTTGGGGGGTGTGCAGAAGTTGCGTGACCGCGAGGTTGGCTGGAAGTGGTCCAGCACCGTGTCTCAGCGCAATGGCCGCGATCCGTTAGGATACTGGCTTAGCGCGAGCGCCAACTTTGTATTTGCAGCCGCCGCGATGTGGCTGGCTTTTGAGATAGCATACGACCGGATTCCTGTGACTTGGGGACGCTGAACCATCTGCGCGCCCGTTCTCCCGCCTTGAAGTTCACTGGCGAGCGTGATTCGGGCTTTCCGTTACGATGGAGGCTTGATGACACGGCGGCGATACGAACTGACGGATGGGGAATGGTCGATCATCGCGCCGCTACTGCCCAACAAGCCGCACGGTGTTCCCCGCGTTGATGACCGGCGCGTACTGAACGGCATTCTCTGGCGGTTCCGTACCGGCTCACCGTGGGCAGAGGTGTCCGAACGCTATGGTCCTTCGACAACCTGCTATAATCGGTTCGTCTGCTGGCGCAAAGCAGGGGTGATGCACGGGGCTACTGCGGCGAAGTTTGAAACCATTCTCGACGATATACCGTGTCGAGGTTTCAACTTGGTGGAATAGGCTTCAAAGATAAGAATGGCTGAAAACTGGCGTTTTCCTCAAGCCGCAGTTGGTAACGCACTGGATTTGTGCAGGGATGGTTTCGAAGAAATTTCCCAAAAAAAAGGCGATGAAACTTTTGGGTATTACTCCAAGCAGCAAAGATCACCGTTGGGCTATCACGGATCATGCTTGCCGCCACTGCATGGGGCGGCGGCTCACAAGTGTGCGCCCGGAAACGGGGGAGCCCTTCTCTCGCTGCGCCGAATGCGGGGCGGAAGAGGACGGGCCTCACGACAATCTGTGTTGGTGTGGTGTCGAAATGCCCGGATGCGGCCGCGTGTTCGAATGCTTCCGCAAGCACAGGGAAACGAAATTCGGGCGGCAGGAGGTCATGGTTAGGGAGTTGCCGCTCGATGGCTAAAGAACGAACAGTCCGACTTAGCCCCCTCTGACCATTGAACGATATGGCCCCATAACCAGCTTACTGCGATGGCCACTGAATCCACGTGGCAGTGCCAGTCACCTCATCAATGCGGCAATACCCTGATGACCTAAGCGGCACGCCAAAACTGTTCTGCGCTTCGTAAGTGATGCGCAGGCTCTGCCTGTAATCGGTATAATCGATACGCTCATAGGTTGCCGGAGCTTTCAAATGCTCCTTAATCGCATCTTCGCAAGCTCCAAGCTTACCCCCAAAGATAGAAAACGGAGCGGCCAAGCCCAACAAGTAGATCACGAACACCACACCCAGTGCGAGCAGCGACCCGAGATAGATCCAAAGAAACCGGTCCCCCTTCATAGCCCCTCCCATCTCGAGAGAGGTCTATCATCTGATTCTGGGAAGTCCAAACAGGGCAGCCATCCAGATCGCGCATGGCAGGACAACCGTTTCCGGGGGAGGTTGTTCGCCAACTTCGGCAAGATGAGGGGTGGAGATGACCCCGGCAAAGCTTTCTTCCCTCACTGAGATAGCGGCCCAACCCCATGCGCGTCTCCTTAAGGTCAGGCGCCCGACGGGCTCCTCGTAAGCGCATGCGGTGCTAGCTATGTGATTGCTGGACGCAAATCCGCCATCACCCCCAAAGGGGTCAAATCTTCAAAAAATGGCGGAAAAGCAGTGGTGCCGCTTAGGTGACTCGAACACCTGGCCCCATCATTACGAATGATGTGCTCTACCAACTGAGCTAAAGCGGCACTGCGGGGCGCGCTCTATCGGCGTTCCGCGCCAGGTGCAATCGCTTTTGTTGCGATTTGCCCAATGGGGAAGAAAATTTCCCCGCCAGCCAGTTGCCCGTCGCGCATGAGGCGCGGGCAACGGGGCTTATTTCGCGGCGAACAGCAAATGGCCTGCACCCAGCCTGTCGAGCACGTCGCCGATATCGCGGTGGCTGACGGCGAAGCAGCCCTGGCTACGCCCCACCCGGCCTTGTTCTTCCACAATCTGCCCGCTGACGTAATTCGCCCCGTGAATCACGATGGCGCGATGCAGGGCGTTGCTGTTTTGCGTGTCCAGCCCATCCATGCGGCGGGAAAGGCCATGTTGCCCGTAATAGGTATCGCCCGCGAGATAAGCCCCATCGGACGAGGCATTGGAGCCGGGACGATTGGAGAAATACTGCACCCAGCCGCTGTTGCCGGGGTCGGAGCCGCTACCGTGCGCGACCAGATAGGACTGGAGCACGCGGCCATTGGCCACGCTGACGAGATGGAAGCGCGCCTCGCGCGAATGGGCGGAAAAATCGACCAGCCCGATCAGATCGCGGTTGGAGACGCGGTGGGCATGGATATCCAAGGCCATCAGCGCGCGCGGCAGCAAATCCGGCCTTTCCCCCCATTTTGCCTGCGCAAAGGCACGCGGGGCCAAAAGACTAGCCGTTCCTGCAACAGCAGCGCCAAGAAACAGGCGCCGATTACACTTCATATGCAACGATCCCGAAACCATACCCCACAGGTTGGGTTAACCCGGCACTGCCGTGCAGCGCAACAGCCGTGGCACGCAAGCCCCATGAAACGAGCCTGAAATGCGACAATTGCTGGATAAACACCATGATTCCCGCCGCCTCCCTATGCGAATCACCCAGTATTCACCCATATCCGCTTATCGTAAACGGCCCCTTGCCTGATCCCTTCGCAACATGGATCATGACCCCATGCCGAAGATTGCCACGTTGACGCTCAATCCCACGATCGACACCGCATATGAAGTCGATCGGGTTTTCCCCACGCACAAGATGCGCACGATCAAGGAACAATACGATCCGGGCGGCGGAGGCATCAATGTCGCCCGCGTGTTCGTGCGGCTGGGTGGGGAAGCGCATTGTTATTATCTTTCGGGCGGTGCGACCGGGGTCGCGCTCGACGGCCTGCTCGATCAACACCGGCTGGCCCGCACCCCCATCGTCATCACCGGAACCACCCGTATCAGCGCTTCGCTGTACGATCGGGGAAGCGGGCAGGAATACCGGGTCGTCCCCGCCGGGCCGACCGTCGGCCCCGGCGAATGGCAAGCCTGCCTCGATACGCTGGACAAGGCGGAGTGCGATTATCTTGTGGTGAGCGGCTCGCTCGCCCCCGGAATACCGGACGATTTCTATGCCCGGGTCGCCGCCGGTGCGGCGGCACGCGGAATCAAGGTCGTGCTCGACAGTTCGGGCGCGGGTCTGCGTCATGGGCTGGCCAGCGGGCATATTCATCTTTTCAAACCCAGCCTTGGCGAATTGCGCCAGTTGACCGGGCTTGCGCTGGAAAACGACGCCGCCCTTGCCGATGCCGCGCCAGGCCTGGTGGCCACCGGGCAGACAAAACTGGTCGCCGTCACCATGGGGCACGAAGGGGCCTTGCTGGCGAGCCGGGAGGGGACCGTTCGCCTCCCCGCTCTGCCGATCGAAGCCGTGAGCACGGTGGGAGCGGGCGATTGCTTCGTCGCGGGCATGGTCTTCGCCCTTGCCAGCGGCCGGAGCCCGGGTGAAGCGTTCCGGTTCGGCATTGCCGCCGGATCGGCGGCAGTGCTGACCCCGGGGACAGACCTCGCCCATCCGGCGGATATCGAGCGGCTGTTGCCGCAGGTTGGCCCTGTTTGATTGGGCCAGTCTGATTGAGGAAGCGAGCGCACTCTTGCAGGCTCCCCGCGCAAGTCTGCATGCCGGAATTTCGCCATGCCGCCACAAATGCGGGCATCCGCATTGCATCCGCGCCCGCACGCCCCAAAGATAGCTGCCGGATTTCTGGAGAGAGGACGCATCATGGCCACCCGTACGGCTGACAAGCAACATGGGCTTTCGCACATCTGGCGCGAATTCTGCGCGCAATTGGCGGAAGCCGGTGAAATCCTCGACCGGCCGCAGGCGCCTGACAATCCGCTCGATCAGGCGGAAGGCGTGCGCTATCTCAGCCGCTTGGCCCGCACCGCGCTCAACATGCTGGTGGATTCGGGCGATCCCGATTTTCCGCGGATTTTCCAGCTCACCGACGACAAGATCAAGATCGGGGCGGATAACCCGGATAACATCTACCAACAGGTGGTGGTGCGCGGGGATCGCGAGTATCGCATCCGGGGCAAGCGCGGCACGGTGCCGTATCTCAGCATCGGTTCCAAGGCGAACCGCTATGCGATCGACGGCACGATGACTTCCACCGGGGAAATCGAATTTGCCGATGTCGCGCTCGATCCCGATGGCACATTCGAAATCGTCGTCAGCGCGAAGGAGCATCCGGGTAACTGGCTGCCCATGGCGCAGGACACGACATTCCTCATCATCCGCCAGACTTTCGAGGACAAGGCAACGCAAATCCCCGCCGAATTTCATATCGAGCGGATCGGCGACGGCCCACCCGCCCCCGCCCTGCTGACGGCGCAAGCGATTGCGGACCAGTTGCGCGGTTCGGCCGCGTGGGTGCGCGGAACGGCCAACACGTTCGCGGACTGGTCGGAATGGTTCAAGGCGCAGCCCAACCGGATCTACGATGGCGACCAGTCCGTCTTCTATCGCGGCGGCGGCGATCCCAAGATCTGGTACGGGCACATCTATTTCGATCTCGGCCCCGGCGAAGCTCTCGAAATCAAGGTCATGCCGCCCAAGGCCTGCCGCATGTGGAACTTCCAGATCGACAACTGGTGGATGGAATCGCTCGATCACGTCCATCAGAAGGTCTGGCTGAACAATGCGCAGGCCCGATACGAGGCGGACGGCAGCGTCATTCTGATCTGCGCGGATCGCGATCCGGGCTATGGCAACTGGATCGATCTTGCCGGTCATCGGTCGGGCACGGGGCTGTGGCGCTGGATCGAAGCGGATGCGCATCCGGTCCCCGAATGCCGGATCGTCAAGCTCTGATGCACCGGCGCCGGGCCATCGCGATATGATGGACTTGCCTTGGACCGGCTGGTTCCCTTATTTTAGGCAGCATGGCAAAGGGTGAACTGGCACAATTCGGCTGGGATATCGTGGGCGAACTCAACGCCGGCGATACCGAAGTCGTGCTGGCCGATCACCCGGCGACCGAGTGGATCGACCGCACCCATCTGAGCGACCGTCCGGCGATCAGCCTGCTGCTCTCGCCCCAGCACAATCCCTCACGCGGCAGTCTCATCGGCATCGACAAGACCGAATGGCAGGTATCGATGGGCAATATCGTGCTGATCCCGCCGGGCACGCCGATCAGGGTGCGCGCCGATGCGGTGCCGCCGCGCCGTCTGCTGAACTGCATGCTGCCCATCCGGGGCGATATGGGCCGGATCAATGCCATGGCGCGCCTCGAACGGTGCATGAATGTGCAGAACGGGACCGTGCGCATGGCGTTGCAGCGCATGGTGTCGGAATTGCAGAAACCCGGCTTTGCCGCGAGCGCGATTATCGAAGGACTGGGCATCTATCTCGCCGGAGAGCTCACCGATATCCTCGCGGAAGACAGCCGGACAGCGCGCACTGGCGGGCTCGCCCCATGGCAATTGCGGCGCATCGACGAACATTTGCAGGGCGGCAACTGGGATTGCCGGATCGGCGATCTTGCCGCGCTGTGCGGCATCAGCGCGCGCCATCTGATGCGCGCCTTCCGGCAGAGCACCGGGCGCCCGCTGGCCGATTATATTGCCGGGGTCCGGGCAGACCGC
>CAYXMY010000066.1:0-15933 GCA_964466155.1 uncultured Caenibius sp.
GCGGCGTCTGCAGATCCTCGATCACCCGGTTATCGATCAGCACCGCGCCCAGAAATGCGGCTTCCGCCTCGATATTGGCGGGCAGCGTGCGCAACGCGGGGGTGTCGTGGGGACGGGTCATGAGGTCTTCATCGGCCATGCGCGGTCCATGCTCTTCCCACGGAAGAGAGGCAAGGTCGGGAGGGGGATAGGCGGCTGTGGATATCGGGGATGGACGATCTTCTCTTGCCCCCCCTTGCCCCCATCTGCGAAAGAGCGCGCTGCGCTATGTCCGATCATCGAATCTCCCACATCGAACTCGACGATGCGACCATCATCTGGCGCAACGCCGATATCGAGCAGGAAAGACGCATCGCGATCTTCGATCTGATCGAGGAGAACTGCTTTCGGCCCGTGCGGCTGGCCGATGCCGGAAGGGACGGGCCATGGCGGCTGGTGCTGTCGGTGGCCGATGGGCGGCTGCTGATGGATATCCGCGATGAAAGCGGGGCCGCGGCGGAAACGCTGGGACTGGGGCTTGCCCGCTTTCGCCGTCCGGTGCGCGAATACTTTGCCATTTGCGACAGCTATTTCCAGGCGATTCGCAAGGCCACCGCGCAGGAAATCGAAACCATCGATATGGCCCGGCGCGCCATTCACAACGATGCGGCGCAATTGTTGCTGGAGCGGCTGGAAGGCAAGGTGGAAACCGATTTCCCCACTGCCCGGCGGCTCTTTACCTTGATCTGCGTGCTGCATATCAAGGGCTGAGGCAGGGGACGATCTTTATGAGCAGGAAACGCGGCCTTGGCGCACGCTTGCGGCTGACCGCCGCCGTGTTGCTGGCGGCGCTGATCGCGGGCGCGATCATCTGGTGGCAATTGATCCACTGGACCCCTTCGCGTGAGGATTTCCCGATGCAGGGGGTGCTGGTCGAAGCGCAGGATCGCACGGTCGATTTTCGGGCCTTGCGCGCCATCGGCGCCAATTTCGCCTATATCGAGGCGAGCGACGGGGGGAGCGCCCGCAATCCGGAATTCGACCGCATGCTAGGCGAAGCCCGCGCCGCCGGGCTGCAAGTGGGGGCCGTGCACGATTACGATCCCTGCATCACCGCCGATCCGCAGTCGGCCAATTTCGTGACCGTGGTGGCGCGCGATCCCGCCTTGCTGCCACCTGCCATCGCGCTGGAGCGGACCGCCGACAAATGCCCGACGCGGGTGAGCGAGGCGATGGTGGAAAGCGAGCTGATGACTTTCCTCAACCAGGTGGAAGGCCATGTCGGCAAGGCGGCGGTGCTGAAAGTCTCCCCCGCGTTCGAGGAAACGTACCATATGGCCGCGCGGCTCAAGCGGGATCTTTGGTTGACGCGGACCTATTTCCATCCCGACTATGCCGGGCGGCCATGGACTTTGTGGACCGCCAATACGATGCTGCACACCGAAGCCGGCGACGGGGATGTGCGCTGGGTGGTGGTACAGAAATAAGGAACTGGCAGATGAGCGACGATTCCGATCGCGATGCGCTGATCGTGGCGGCGCGGCGGGCGCTGGATTTCGCCTATGCGCCTTATTCGGGGCTCAAGGTCGGGGCAGCTCTGGCCTTTGCCGATGGCACGGTAATCACCGGGGCGAACGTCGAAAATGCAAGCTATGGCCTGACCTTGTGCGCCGAAACGGTGGCGGTGGCGAAAGCGCTGGCCGAGGGGCGCAGGGGCGGGCTGGAAGCCGTGGCAGTGTTCGCCGAGACGCCGGAGCCGATCACCCCGTGCGGCCGCTGCCGGCAAGTGCTGCAGGAACTTGCCGGTCTGGGAGGAAGCGATCCCCTGATATGGTCCGCCAATGCGTATGACGCGGCGGCGGTGCGGCTGTCGGTCCTGTTGCCGCATGCGTTCGGCCCGCACGCGCTGGGCCGGGATTGATCTGTCCGGAGGGGAAGGGGATCAGGCCTCTTCCAGCCATTCCACCAGCGCGGCCAGGCATTCCCGCCCGAGCAGCTTGCTGCGTTCCGGGCTCCAGCCCCGGGCCGGATCGGGCAGGTCGAAATTGTCCTTGAAAGGCATTTCCAGCGTCATCGAACAGGCGCCATACCGTTCGGCCAACTGGTTGGTCGACATGGTGAGATTGGCCCTGCCCGCTGGCGCCTTGGGATAACCCAGCCGGGTCTGGAAATCGGGCGTGCGCCGGGCGAGGATCGCTTCATAACGGTAAAAGCGATCGCCCTGCGCGGCATTCCATGACGGGATGCCTTCGAACCCGGCAAGGAACACCGCCGGAATCGCTTCGTCCCCGTGGACATCCATGGCGAAATCGACCCCGCTTGCATCCATCGCATCGCGGATGGCGAGCACTTCGGGCGAGAGGTCCGTGCTGGGCGCATGCCATTCGCGGTTGAGGTTCACCCCCTTGGCATTGGTGCGCAGATGCCCGCGCGCCGAACCGTCAGGATTGCAGTTGGGCACCACGTGCAGACGGCATTTGCGCCGCAATGTCCGGCCCACCGGATCGCCCGGATCGGTCAGGCATTCGAGCGCGCCCTCCATCCACCATTCGGCCATGGTTTCCCCCGGATGCTGGCGGGCATAGAGCCAGACCTGCAGCGGCCCGTCGCCCATTTCGAGGCAATCGATCGGTCGCCCGTCGAGGCTCCAGCCCAGTGTCCGGTGCGAAACGCCATCGCAGGCGGCGCTTTGCGCCACCAGATCGTGGTGCCGGTCCATGCTGTAGGGTGCGAAATAGGCGAACCAGGCAAGGCTTCCTTGCGGGCGGTAGCGGATCGTCAGCGTGCCGCCCTTTTCCGCCGGGTCCCACGCGGTGTCCGCGCGGGCCCATTCTTCGCGGTCTTCCGACACGCAGGCGCGATAATCGGGCCACCCTGCCGGATAGGCTGACCCTGCAAGCCCGGTCAGCTTGAGCGTCAGTTCGCGCCCCTCCGCCTCGGAGATGCGGAAGTGGAACCACTGATAGAAATCGGATTCCTTGTCCTTGCGCACAGCGAGTTCGGCGCTGGCGCCTTCTACGGAGAGGATTTCGATATTGCCGCTGTCGAATGCGGCGGTGATCTGGATATCGCTCATTTGACTTCGACCGTCTCACCCGAATTGCCGGGGAATCCGGCGAACAGGGCTTCGGCCATCCTGGCCGCGCCCAATTGTGTATCGGCCAGCGGGGAGGAGGCGCGGACGGTGAAATCGGCGCGGCCTTCCCAGATGGTCTTGTCGCTGGCGCGGTCGCGGATCTGGACGCCCAGTTGGGTCGTCACCTGTTCCGCGGGACGGCCGGAAAGATTAACCCCGATACCCACCCCCACGCCCGAGCCATAACTTCCAGTGCCCCCGCCGGCTCCCACGCTGACCGGGCTGTCGCCGCGTCCGGGCAGAGAAGCGCGGCGGCTGAGCCGCACCAGCGCGACTTGCGCCGATGTGCCGGTGGCACCTTCGCGATAGCCGAGCGTGACGAGCTGGCGGGCGACCGCCGCCTGATAGCTGCGCAGTTCGGGCGATCCCGCATCCATTCCGGGTGCGGCTTCCACGGCAATCGTGCCCTGGCCCAGCCGCTCCACCATCGCGGGATTGTTGAAGCGGGTGACTTCCACCGGCCCCACCGGGGCCACGCACCCGCCCAGCGCAGCCGTGGCCAACAGCAGGGCGGCAGCCTTGCTCGCAATCGTCATCCGCAATCCCCTCTTCTCAGCGCGCGTTCGGGGGAAACTGGAACGGTCCGCCGGGTTAATCAAGCCCGCGCTGCGCACTATGCGGGGGTCACGCGATGCCGCCGGTCATCCGCCATCGCTGCGGTTGGGGAAGCCGTCGAACAGAACGGTTGCCAGCTTGCGTGCGATTGCCTGTTTGTCCCAATGGGGATCGCCTTGCCGGGTGAGGATTTCCGCACGCCCTTCCCACAGGACGGCATTGCTGCCCCGGTCGCGAATGCGCGCTTCGAGGCGGGTGGCGTAAAGCGCACCCTTGGGCTTCGTCAGATCGACGTTGATCGCCATACCGGCCATCGTCCCGCGGTTGCTGACGCCCATGGACATTTCCCCGCTCACCGGTTTGTGCGGCGCTTCGGGCGGGCGGGCTTCGGCCCGGATGAGGCGCAGTTCGGCCACTTGCCCGCCCTGCTGATCGGATATCGCAGTCTGGTAACCGGCGTGGACCAATTGATCGACCACGGCCGCTTCGAAAGGCGCCATGTCCTGCGGATCGCTGAAGGCGTCCTGTGCGGAGCTCACGGCGATGGGGCCATGGCCCAGCGTTCCGGGCGCGAGATTGGGGGCCACGAACCGGGCGACATCGACTTTGCCGCTGCCGTCCGGATTGTCGTTCCGGTCGCGCGGGAAATCGTGCCCCGGCGTGCGGCCGCCGTGCCATACCGGACCCATCGCGCCGGGGCCGAACTGTGCCATGGCGGGAGGCGCGGAAGCTAGGATGGCGAGCGGGAACAGGCAAAGTGCCGTGCGGAAGGAAGGCAGGGAAGATGGCATGGTTATGCGTCCTGAGCGTCATGCTCTGATCTGCCGGGCTAGGCCTCGCCAGTTTGCCCGGACATGAACGAAACTGGCGCCCCGTTAAGCAATCGGTTTACGTATCGCTGCTAGAGGCAAATCTGCGAGTATCTTTAACGTGTAGGCGAAAATGACGGAAAAACTCCCTGTTCTGGTTACCGGCGGTGCGGGTTACATCGGCAGCCATGCCGTGCTGGCGCTTGTCGATGGTGGCTGGCCGGTCGCGGTGATCGACAATCTCACCACCGGCTTCCGATTCGCCATTCCCGAAGGCGCGCCTTTTTACGAAGGCGATATCGCGGATGGCGCGCTGCTCCAGCGCATCTTCGCCGAACAGAAGATCGGCGCGATCATGCATTTCGCCGGATCGATCATCGTGCCGGAATCGGTGGAGAACCCGCTCAAATACTATCACAACAATACGGCGAAGAGCCGTGCCCTGATCGAAGCGGCGGTGACGGGCGGCGTACGCCATATGATCTTCAGTTCCACCGCGGCGACTTACGGTATCCCCGAGGTATCCCCGGTGCGCGAAGATTGCCCGCGAGTGCCGATCAATCCTTACGGCATGTCCAAGCTGATGACGGAAATCATGCTGGCGGACACGGCCAAGGCGCATCCGTTCAATTATTGCGCGTTGCGTTATTTCAATGTGGCGGGGGCGGACCCGCAGGCGCGCAGCGGGCAATCAACCGCAGGGGCGACGCATCTAATCAAGGTGGCGGTGGAAACCGCGCTCGGCAAGCGGGACAAGGTGGCTGTGTTCGGCACCGATTACGCTACGCCCGATGGCACCGGCGTGCGCGATTATATCCATGTGTCCGATCTTGCGGCGGCGCATGTCCTGGCGCTGGAAGCGCTGATCGCGGCACCGGAACGCTGCCTCACCATGAATTGCGGTTATGGCCGGGGCTTTTCCGTGCTCGAAGTGCTCGATGCGGTGGACCGGGTGACGAACCGGACAATCGCGCGCGAAATGGGGCCGCGCCGGGCGGGGGACCCCGATTCGCTGATTTCGGACAACCGGCTGATCAAGGCGACCTTGCCCTGGGAACCGCGCTATGCCGATCTCGATACGATCATCGGCCATGCGATGGCATGGGAAAGAAAGCTGACTGAAATCCGCCCGGAAGGTTGACTTTGGCGCGAGCCACCCTTAACGGCGCGGCTTCAATTTCCGCGGCCGTGGAATCGTTCGACGCCCGCCAGACGAGATTAGACATGAAGATTCGCAACAGCCTCAAGTCGCTCAAGGGCCGCCACCGTGACAATCGCGTGATCCGTCGTCGTGGCCGCACTTATGTGATCAACAAGACCAATCGCCGCTTCAAGGCGCGTCAGGGCTAACCAGCCCTTTCGACCGATTGCGGTGAGACAGGCGGCCAGTGGATTCCACTGGCCGTTTTTCGTGCGTCCACGGTTCGCATGCCCCGATCCGGAGGGCATGATTTCCAAGCGACATTAAATGCTGATTTATTGGAACAATCTTCCTGCTTGGGGATTGATGGCGTCATCGCTTCGCTGGATTTCTGCCAAGGGGGAATAATGGGAAATTCCAACACATCGCCGCTCAAGATCGTTCTCTACATCGTCATTTTCGTGGTCTGTGTGATCGCCGGTCAGGCCATCGGCCGCCATGCGCCGTGGCCGGTTGCCCTGCTGGGAATCGCGGCTGTCATTGCCATGATCGTTTTCTTCCTGTCGGGGAACAAGAAGGAAGCCAAGCTGGATAGCGCGGCAGCGGCCGATGGGCTGGCGATGCAGGCCCCGGCCGACAAGGCCCGCCTTTATATCGCCCGCCACGGTTTCGTTGCCAGCATGCAGGGCATGAATATCGCGATCGACGATACGCATATGGGCCAGTTCAAATCGGGCCGCGTGCTGTTCGCCGATCTCGAGCCGGGGCGCCATCAGGTGACCGTGCAGCTCGCCAAGGGTGGGAAAGGATCAGTTGCCACGCTCGACCTCGATCTCGCGGCGGGCACTGTCACGGTGCTTAAGGCCACCGTTTCGATGGGCGGTATGAACGGCAAATGCGTGCTGGAAGTCTTGCCGGACATGGCGTCCGGGCGCGGGCATGTCGCGGGCAACAAGTTCATCGCCTGGCAGCAAGGCTGAGACTGGCCGATGCGCGGCGGGCATGCAGGATGACAGCCGCGAGCGGGCAGGTCGAAGCCGTGGTTTTCGATATCGGCAAGGTGCTGATCGAATGGGATCTGCGCCTCCTGCTGCGCAAGCTCTATGCCGATCCGGCGCAGGCCGATTGGGTCCATGCCCATGTGATAACGGAAGACTGGCACGCGCAGCACGATGCCGGACGCGATCTGGCGGACATGGTGGCGCAGCGGATTGCTGAATTCCCCGATCATGCCCCTGCGATTCGCGCATATGCCACCCGCTTCGGGGAAACGATTCCCGGCCTGGTGCCGGGTACGCCCACCTTGCTCGAACGGCTGGCCGCGCGGGGTGTGCCGCTATTCGCGATCACCAATTTCGCGGCGCCGTTCTGGGCCGAATATCGCGCGGGTCAGCCGCTGTTCGACCATTTTCGCGATGTCGTGGTTTCGGGGGTGGAACGGATCGCCAAGCCCGATCCGGCGATCTACCGCCTGGCGGAACCGCGCTTCGGCTATCCGGCGCAGGCCATGCTGTTCATCGACGACAACCGCGCCAATATCGACGCGGCCAGCGCCTTGGGCTGGCAGGTGCATCACTTTACTGGCGCCGCCGCGCTGGAGGTGGATTTACACGCGCGCGGCCTGCTGGGCTGAAAGCCGCACCCTACCGCCTGCGTGCATTCAGGCGCGGGGTGGTTGCCGCCGGTAGCTCAGCGCTTCGGCAATATGGATACGGCCGATCTGCCCGGCTCCTGCAAGATCGGCAATGGTCCGTGCCACGCGCAGCATGCGGGTGTAGCCGCGCGCCGACAGCCGCATGGCTTCTGCCGCTTGCAGCAACAGGGCCTGCCCGTCCGCATCGGGCGTTGCGTGGTCGTTCAGCATGTCGCCGTCGAGTTCGGCATTGGTGCGCATGGCGGTGCCTTCAAGACGCGCGGTCTGGATGGCACGGGCCGCCGCCACGCGGGCGGCCACTTCAGCCGAACCTTCGCGCGGGGCGGGCAGGGCAAGGTCCATCGCGCTGACCGGATCGACTTCGACATGCAGATCGATCCGGTCGAGCATTGGGCCGGAAACCTTGGACTGGTAATCGGCGGCGCAGCGCGGTGCGCGGCTGCAAGCGAGCGCCGGATCGCCCAGATGGCCGCAGCGGCACGGGTTCATGGCCGCGATCAACTGCACCCGCGCGGGATAGGACACATGCGCATTGGCGCGGGCGACATCGACTTTGCCGCTTTCGAGCGGCTGGCGCAGCGAATCGAGCACGGCCCGCTGGAATTCGGGCAATTCGTCCAGAAACAATACGCCGAGATGCGCCATGGAAACTTCGCCCGGTCGCACCCGCAGCCCGCCGCCGGTCAGCGCGGCCATCGATGCGGAATGGTGCGGCGCGCGGAACGGGCGGCTGCGGCTGATCTGCCCGCCTTCCAACGTTCCGGCGACGGAAGCGATCATCGATACTTCCAGCGCTTCAGCGGGGGTCAATTCCGGCAGGATACCCGGCAGGCAGGCCGCCATCAGGCTCTTGCCCGCGCCGGGCGGCCCGACCATCAGAAGATTGTGTCCGCCCGCCGCCGCGATTTCCAGCGCGCGCCTGGCGTTTTCCTGCCCTTTGACCTGGCGCAGATCGGGGCCGTGGCCAGCGTCTTCTGCCGTGCCCGCTTGCGGCTGGGGCAGGTGTTGCGTGCCTTTCAAATGGTTGAGCAGGCTGACCAGATCGGGCGCGGCGCAGATCGGGATGCCGCTGGCCCAGCGTGCTTCCGCGCCTTGTACGGCGGGGCAGATCAATCCCTTATCGTTTTCGCTGGCATGCAGCGCGGCCAACAGAACGCCGGGGGAGGGCGCGATGCGTCCGTCCAGCGCGAGTTCGCCCACCGCGATCCAGTCGGTAAGCTGTTCGGCGTCAGTCACGCCCATCGCTGCCAGCAGGGCCAGCGCTATCGGCAGGTCGTAATGCGATCCTTCCTTGGGCAGATCGGCGGGGGAAAGGTTGATGGTGATGCGCTTGGGCGGCAGCGACAGGCCCATGGCGGCGAGGGCCGCCTGCACCCGCTCGCGGCTTTCCCCCACGGCCTTGTCGGGCAGGCCGACGATGGCGAATCGCGGCAATCCGGCGGCCAACTGGCACTGCACTTCTACCGCGCGTGCTTCGAGACCGAGATAAGCCACGGTCGATATGAGTGCCACCACCTGTTTGTAATCCCCCCGAAATCCCCTTGAGCACGGAAGATAGCGTGTCGCGGTGGGCTGTCGAGCGGTCGAATGCGATTGGCCCATTATGGTAAACACGCCAGCCACCTTATCTCTTGAGAAAGTGATAGCAGACAGGGGCGCATCACGGGGGCATGCGCCGCGTTCCCTCCTTGCTTCTGGCTTTCGCCGCCGTTCTGGCGGCGCCTTTACCGGCGCACGCGCAGGATTGGGATGGCTGGGCCGTGGCGGCCAGCGGCACTGTGAGCGGCCAACGGTTCGTGCATGCGCCCGCCGCCGCGCTCCCGGCAGGCATTGCCAGCTATGGCCCATTCCGGGTGATCGACGGGCACACCGCCGCTCTGGTCGGTGCCACGGATGAACGCAGCCCGGCGCAGTTCGCGCGGATGATGCGGGATTATCCGGCGCTTTCGCGGCTCGAACTGGTCGAATGCCCGGGCACTTACGAAGATCTTTCGAATCTGCGCCTCGGCCGGATGATTCGCGCCGCCGGTCTGGTGACGCATGTCCCGCGCGGCGGATCGGTCCGTTCGGGCGGGGTGGAACTGTTTCTTGCAGGCAAGGAGCGCCTGGTGGACGAAGGGGCGGAATTTGCCGTCCATTCCTGGGCCGACGAGGATGGGCGCGAGGCGACGGAATATGCCGCCGATGCGCCGGAAAATCGCAAATATCTGGCGTATTACCGGGAAATGGGCATGGATGCGGCCACCGCGCAGCAATTCTATGCCATGACCAATTCGGTGCCCTATGGCAGTGCGCGCTGGTTCGGTGCGGGGGAAATGCTGCACTGGATCGGACAGGATCGGCCCGTTTTTCCATCGCACCCCGCAACTTTCGCCGGGGCTCCGATGCTGGCCTATCTTGACTTGAGCATCGGCGTCAATTAACCGCCCGCTCCGTAATCAGGCTGCCTTTCGCAGGTGGCCGTTGTTGTTTCGTGCCGCCTGGCGGCACCATTCGGAATAGATCGAGGGTTTCACAATGAAGCGCACTTTCCAGCCCAGCAATCTCGTGCGCAAGCGCCGCCACGGTTTTCGCGCCCGCAAGGCGACTGTCGGTGGCCGCAAGGTCCTGCGTGCTCGCCGCGCTCGCGGCCGTCACAAGCTGAGCGCCTGATTCGGGTTTCACCGGACCGGGCATGCCCGGTCCGAGCAGGTTCCAGCCCGCTTCTCCGCCTGGTCATGCGGCTTTGAGTCGCAGCCCGGCGGAGATGCGGGCTGGAGGCGTTTTGATGCCTCGTCTGGCGACAGGCGGGCCATTTTGCGCTAATGCCGCCGCCATGCCGCGCGATCTCACCGTTCTCACCCGCCGGGCGGATTTCCTTGCCGCCAACAAGGGGCTGCGCGTGGCGCGGCCGGGGTTCGTGTTGTTGGCGCGGCCCAATGATGGCCTTGGCAAGCGGTTCGGCATCACGGTGACGAAGAAGATCGGCAATGCCGTGGTCCGTAACAGGATGAAGCGGCGTTTCCGGGCGCTGATCCGCGAATTCCTGCCCGCGCAGGGCCTGCCCGATCACGATCATGTCCTGATCGGCCGCGAAGGCGGGGTGGAACGGGATTTTGCCCTGCTGCGCGATGAACTGGGCGCGGCGCTTTCCCGCGCTGCCGCGGGCAAGGGCGATCCGCCGCGAAAACCGCGCGGCAAGCCCGGTAAGCGGCGCGATGCGGCAACGCGATGAAGTATGTCCTCATCTTCATCGCGCGGGTGTGGCAGCTTGGCCCTTCGCGCATTTTGCCGCCCACTTGCCGCTATGCCCCATCGTGCAGCGAATACGCCATTCAGGCGGTGACGAAGCATGGTGCAATCAAAGGTGGATGGCTTGCGCTTAAGCGTCTATTGCGCTGCCACCCATGGGGCGGGCACGGCTACGATCCGGTGCCCTGAACCCGGGACAGCTGGCTGCCTGCGGCCGATTTGGATACGAACAACAGGGATCATACGTGAGCAACCAGCGTAACATCGTAGTGGCCGTGGCGCTTTCCATGCTGCTGCTGCTCGGTTGGGAATATGGAATGAACTGGTTCTACCCGAACCGGGACAAGCCCGTTCCCGAAAAGGTGGCGTCTGCCCCTGCGTCCGCCTCTACCGCCCCCGGCGGTGAACCGGTCGTGGCCAAGCGCACGCGCGAAGGCGGCTTGCAGGATGCCGGCGATATCTCGGCGGAGCAGCGCGCGCTGGCCGCCGATCTCAAATCCCCGGCCCGCGTCAGGATTCAGGCTCCCAGCCTGACGGGTTCGATCAATCTCCACGGCGCGGTGATCGACGATATTACGCTTAACGATTTCCGCCAGAGCGTGGAGAAGAACAGCGGCCCGGTGCGCCTGTTCTCGCCCTTCGGTACCCCGGCGCAGCATTTCGCGCAGTTCGGTTGGGCGCCTGGCGCGCCCGGCCAGATGCCCGACGCGAACACGCTGTGGCAGGCCGATGGCACGGTGCTGACCCCGAAGACCCCCGTCACCCTGCGTTGGGCGAACGGGCAGGGGCAGACTTTCTCGATTCGCTTCGCGATTGACGACGATTACCTGATTACCGCGACGCAGACCCTTGCCAACACCGGCGGCGCCCCCATCGTGGCGAAGCCCTTCGCGCTGATCAACCGCACGGACCGCACCGCCAGCACCGATACCTGGAACCTCCATTCCGGCCCGATCGGCGCGTTCGACGGTTCGGTGGACTTCGGTAACAATTACAAGGACGTGCTGAAATCGGGCACTGTCACGCCGAGCGGCCGGGTGGATTGGGTCGGCTTCACCGACATCTACTGGCTTTCGGCGCTGGTGCCGGATACCACCGGCAAGGCTGGCAGCGATTTCCGCTCGCTCGGCAACGGTCTCTACCGCGCTGACCTGATCTATCAGCCGGACACCGTGCCGGCGGGCAAGCAGGCCGCCCGCACCACGCGTCTCTTCGCCGGGGCGAAGGAAAGCGCGGTGCTCGACAAGTACGAAGAAGCAGGAATTTCCAATTTCGGCCTCGCTATCGATTGGGGCTGGTTCCGCTGGTTCGAACGGCCGATCTTCCTCCTGCTCGACAAGCTGTTCGGCCTCGTCGGCAACTTCGGCGTCGCGATCATCCTGCTTACCATGATTATCCGTGGGATGATGTTCCCCATCGCGCAGAAGCAGTTCGCCAGCATGGCGGGGATGCGTGCGATCCAGCCCAAGATGAAGGCGCTGCAGGAACGCTACAAGGACGACAAGGCCAAGCAGCAGCAGGAGGTCATGGCGCTCTACAAGAAAGAGGGCGTCAATCCGCTGGCAGGCTGTCTGCCGATCCTGATCCAGATTCCGATCTTCTTCGCGCTGTACAAGGTGCTGACGCTGACGATCGAAATGCGCCATCAGCCGTTCGTACTGTGGATCAAGGATTTGTCCGCGCCCGATCCGCTGCACATCCTCAACCTGTTCGGCACGCTGCCGTTCGATGTGCCGGGCTTCCTCGCCATCGGGCCGCTTGCGCTACTGCTCGGCGTCACGATGTTCCTGCAGTTCAAGCTGAACCCGGCGGCGATGGATCCGATGCAGCAGCAGATGTTCGCACTGATGCCGTGGGTGATGATGTTCGTTATGGCCCCGTTCGCCACCGGTCTGTTGATCTACTGGATCACGTCCAACCTGCTGACCATCGCGCAGCAAGCCTATCTCTACAGCCGCCACCCGCAATTGAAGGAACAGGCGGCCAAGGACAGGGTTGAAATGGCCGCCAAGGCCGCGCGCGAAAAGGCTGAGAAGGGAGCGGGCAAGTAAGGGGCTTTGCTCCCGCTTCCCGCAGGATACGCGATGGATGAACTGGAACAGGAACTGGCGGACCGTGCGAGCCGCCTGTTTTCGGGGCGGGTCGAATTCCTGAAATCGGCCCCGGCGCTCAATTTCCTGCCCGATCCGGATTTTCCGGAAATCGCCTTTTGCGGGCGTTCCAATGTCGGGAAAAGTTCGCTGCTCAACGCGCTTACCGGGCGGCGGGCGATTGCGCGGACCTCGGTCACGCCGGGCCGCACGCAGGAACTGAACTTCTTCGAAGTGGGCGAACCCACCGCGTTCCGCCTGGTGGACATGCCCGGCTACGGCTTCGCCAAGGCGCCGCCCAAAGTGGTGGAGAAATGGCGTGCTCTGGTGCGCAGTTATCTGCGCGGGCGGGTGCCGCTGAAGCGTACCCTGCTGCTGATCGATTCGCGTCATGGCGTCAAGGATGTCGACCTTGAGATGATGAAGATGCTGGACGAAGCGGCGGTCGGCTATCGCGTCGTGCTGACCAAGGCGGATAAGATCAAGGCGAGCGAGCTTGCCAGGGTGCTGGAGGCGACGACCGCCGAGGCGCGCAAGCATCCCGCCGCTTTCCCCGTGATTCATGTGACTTCGTCGGAAAAGAAAATGGGGATCGAGGAACTGCGTGCCGCCGTGCTCGCCGATTCCGAAATCTGACAGGTTTGCACTGCTCGCCAAAATCGTCACAATGTCCGGCATATAACCGGACGAACAACGGGACGAGGCAGGAATGGCAGAGGATACGCCCGGCGATGCATCGGCGCGCAACAATCTGATCGGGCACCGCGAGGCTTATCTGCGTTCCGGCGGGACGCAGGGTCATCTGCTCGAAGGCGAAAAGCTGCACGACGGGCGGCGCTTCAATCCGATGCTGCTGCTGCGCACCACGGGCAGGACGAGCGGCCTGCCGCGCATAACCCCGCTGATGTATGGCAGCTATGGCGGGGAACTGCTGGTCGTGGCCTCGTTCGGCGGGGCGGATGTGCACCCCTCATGGTATCGCAATCTCAAGGCCAACGGGGAACTGGCCGTGCAGGTCGCAACGCAAGCCTACACCGCCGGATGGCGCGAGCCGGAAGGAGCGGAACTGCAAACCCTGTGGGCCTATATGGATGCGCTCAGCCCCTGGTATACGCATTATCGGGCGGCGACGCAGCGCACGATCCCGTTGATCGCCATTCTGCTGAAAGATGAAATTCCTGTCTTTACCGAATAGGGCAGGGCGCAAAGCGTGCCCGGGTTCTCGACACCGCCGGGCCAAGCGGTTAGGTCTTTTCGTCGCATGAAACTGATTATCGGCAACAAGAACTATTCGAGCTGGAGCCTGCGCGGCTGGCTGGCGTGCAAGCAATCGGGGCTCGCTTTCGAAGAGATCAAAGTCAACATCTCGGGCGAGGACTGGGAGCAGGCCAAGCGCGAATGGGGCGAAGTACAGCCATCCTCGGGCAAGGTGCCGGTGCTGTGGGATGGCGACGTGGTGATTTGGGACAGCCTCGCCATTCTGGAACAACTGGCCGACAAGGTCGGGCGGGACCGGTTCTGGCCCAAGGACGATGCCGCGCGTGGCATGGCCCGTTCGATGGTGGCCGAAATGCACAGTTCCTACATGGCGCTGCGCCGGGGCTTGCCGATGAACGTGCGCCGGCAGGTGCAGGGCATCCAGATCGATGCCGAAGTGCGCGGCGATATCGTCCGCATTCTCAGCCTGTGGGCGGAAGCCCGCGCGCGCTATGGCAAGGGCGGGCCGTTCCTGTTCGGCACCTTCGGCGCGGCGGATATCTTCTATGCCCCCATCGTCAGCCGTTTTCTGACTTATGGCGTGCCGATCCCCGGTTTCGCCCAAGCTTACATGCAGGCGATGTGGGAACACGACTGGATGCAGCAATGGGTCGCCGCGGCCGAAGACGAGGAATGGGTGATCGAACAGTACGAGGATACGGCCGTTCCACAGGGGTGAGCGGCGCTCCAGTGCCTTCTCGTGAAGGCCCGGAATGTGCCCTCATTTTTCCATATCGGACGGAAATCGCGCACGACAGGTAGGGAGGGACGCTTGTTTCGTGTCCTTATTGTCCATATGCGACACAACTGACATGAACGAAATGACCCCCGCAGATCTCGCCGAAGCGCTGATGGCGTGCCCCAGCGTGACACCCGCCACCGGCTCGGTGTTCGACAGCCTCGAAGAGATGCTGCGGCCGATGGGATTTGCAATCGACCGCCGCCTCACCGGCGAAGCGCCCGATGGCCCGGTGGAGAATCTGTTCGCCATCCGCCATGGGCCGGAAGGCAGCCGCCATTTTGCCTTTGCAGGCCATCTGGACGTGGTTCCGCCTGGGGAGGGGTGGAGCAGTGCCCCCTTCGCGCCGGAGCGGCGTGGAGACCTGCTCTACGGGCGCGGTGCGGTGGATATGAAGGGGGCCATCGCGGCGATGGTCGCGGCTGTGCGCGATATCCCGGTGGAAGCCGGCACGCTCAGCTTCGTGATTACGGGCGACGAGGAAGGCGCGGCGGTTTACGGTACGCTGGCCTTGATGGAGCGGATGCGCGAGTTGAACGCCATTCCCGATCTGTGCCTGGTGGGAGAGCCGACCAGCGTCAATCGTCTGGGCGATATGATGAAAATCGGGCGGCGCGGTTCGCTCAACGCCTGGCTGGAAGTGACGGGCGTGCAGGGCCATGTCGCCTATCCGCATCTGGCGGACAATCCGGTGCCGCGCCTCCTGGCCATGCTGACTGAGCTGGACGCCTGGGTGCTGGATGAAGGCACAGACTGGTTCCAGCCCTCCAATCTCGAAATCACCGATCTGGATGTCGGCAATCCGACCACCAACATCATCCCGGCACAGGCCAGGGCGCGGATTTCGATCCGCTTCAACGACCGGCACAGCGGCGCGAGCCTTTCCGCCCGCATTGCGGAAATTGCGGAGAGCCACGGCGGTACGGCGCGCTGCATCATTTCGGGCGAACCGTTCCTGACCGAGCCGGGCCGCTTTTCCGCCATCGTGGCGGAAGCGGTGAAAGCGGAAACGGGGCTGGAGCCCGAACCTTCCACAACGGGCGGCACCTCCGATGCGCGTTTCCTCAAGGATTTCGGCCCGGTGATTGAATTCGGCCTGTGCAACGCCACGATGCACAAGCGGGACGAGGCGGTGGCCGTGGCCGATCTGGATGCCCTGGCACGGATTTACCGGCGCGTGGCGGAGCAGGCGCTCAAGGCTTGAAATCATCGCGCATGCTTGCGAACTTGCGGCGGCTCTCCGGCGTTCATGCCGGGTGCCCGCGATAATGAACGATTGGGAGTTGCCATGACCGAAGCCGAAGCCGCCGATCCGGCCAGCCCCAGTTCGGCTAACCATGGC
>CAYXMY010000067.1:0-15889 GCA_964466155.1 uncultured Caenibius sp.
ATCGGCCTGATCGCGGGACTGGCCCTGGCGATCTTTAATGCCGGGGCCATGGTTCCGGTGGGCATGCTGGCAGATCGGGTCAGTCGCCGGAACCTGATCTGCCTGTGCCTGTGTATCTGGAGTGCTGCCACTG
Organism: uncultured Caenibius sp.; assembly: GCA_964466155.1. GTDB lineage: Bacteria > Pseudomonadota > Alphaproteobacteria > Sphingomonadales > Sphingomonadaceae > Caenibius. The sequence continues at coordinate 134 of CAYXMY010000067.1, forward strand.
CGCTGGGCGGTGTGGTGACCAACTGGTGGCAACTCCTGCTGACCAGAGTTGTGGTCGGCACAGGGGAGGCAGGGGGCGGGCCACCTTCGTTGTCCATGATAGCCGACCGCTTTCCGGCGGAAAAGCGGTCCACGGCAGCCTCGCTGTTCTATGTAACGGCACCGGTCGGCAGCATCCTGGCCGTCGGTGTGGGAGGCTGGATCGCCATGCACTATGGATGGCGCATGACGCTGATCGCGGCTGGGCTGCCGGGTGTGTTTCTCGCGCTGCTCCTGCTGCTGACTGTCCGCGAACCACAGCGCGAAGGGGCGGGAGCTATCGTATCCCAGGCACGCAGCACGTTCCGGGAGACAATCGCCTTCATGTGGCGCAGCCGTAGCCTGTTCCATCTCGGTATCGCGATCTGCCTGGTATCGTTTGTCATTTCCGCGATTTCCGCGTGGACACCCGCCTATCTCGTTCGGTCGCACGGCATGCGGCTGGATCAGATTGGTTTCTTTCTTTCCATCGCCCATTTCGCGGGCCTGCTTGGCGCGGTTGGCGGTGGCATGTTGAGTGATCATCTGGCCCTGCACGACAAGAGATGGTGGTGTTGGTTGGTCGCGATTGGCGTGGGCCTGGCCGCGCTCAGCCTCATTGGTTTCACCCTGTCGCAGACGGCCATGGGGACGCTGGTTTGTTTCGGCATCTACACGCTGGCAATCTCGTTCTGGTTCGGGCCGAGCTACGGCACCGTGCAAAGCCTGGTCGGTTCTCACATGCGCAGCACGGCCACCGCTGTCCTTTACATGGGGGGCAATATCATCGGCTACGGTCTGGGCACACAAATGGTGGGTTTGTTGAGCGATGCCTTCGCCGCCAGCGCGGGCCAGGATGCGCTGCGTTATGCGCTCATGCTGCTGGTCGGCATCGCGCTGTGGGCCTTGCTGCATTTTATGATTGCCGCTCGCAGCCTGCGGGCCGACCTCGCGGCGGTACGGGACGGGCAATGACCGCGACGAAACATGAGGGAGTCGGCGCCGATTTTGCGATCGGCGCCGGCGAAACCCTGCACCCGCACTTGCCCAGACGATGTGTGACATTCCCCTATCCGTCCTCCATTTGAAGGCCCGTTTGCACCATGTCACGTTTTCCCCACCTGCTGGCCCCCGGCCGCATCGGTTCTATGGCGCTGCGCAATCGCATCACCATGTCGCCGATGGCGTCCAAGCTTTGCAATCCCGATGGGAGCTGCAACGAACGTATCGTTGCTTATTATGAAGCGCGTGCACGCGGTGGTGCAGGGCTGATCACGATGGGGTCCGTCGGGGTCGCCTATCCGATCGGCACCATGTTCGCCAGCCAGGTGGCGATTTCGGAAGATCGCTACATCCCTGGGTTGCGAATGGTCGCCGATGCAGTGCACCGCCACGGTGCCAAGCTGTCGCTACAGCTTCATTTCGGTGGCTTGGTGGCGACCCGGGACACGCTGGAAGGGCGCCCACAGATGACGTCCTCCATCCCTGAAAAAAAGGGTAACGATATTGCGGCCAACCTGCTGGAGGACGAACTCGGCAAGCTGCTCGGTGGCCTTTCGGGTGAGCGCAAGGAAACGACGTACAAGGAGATGGACCAGGCCGATATAGTTCGGATGGTCGGCTATTTCGCTGCTGGGGCCGCGCGTGCCCAGCAGGCTGGGGCTGATGCGGTCGAAATCCATGGTGGCCATGGTTACATTATTTCGTCGTTCCTTTCTCCGCTGATCAACAAGCGCACCGATGCCTATGGGGGATCGCTGGAAAATCGCGCGCGCTTGTTGCTGGAGATCATCGCGGCCGTGCGTGCTGCGGTGGGTGCTGACTTTCCTGTGTTGTGCAAGCTCGACACCAGCACGTTCGGCATTGGCGGGGGGGTGTCGCCCGAGGACGCACGGCGGACGGCGCAACTGGCAGAAGCGGCGGGCGTCGATGCGATCGTGGCAAGCGCCTATCACGATTCCTCCCGTTCGGCGCTGCATTCCTCCTCGCATACGCCGTTGATGGACGAACGGATCGTTCCGGCTGCGGCCTTCGTGAAGGCGGGGCTTTCCATTCCTGTGATTACTCAAGGAAAGATCGAGGTCGAACGGGCAGATCGCTTGATCGGGGAGGGGGCTTTCGATTTCCTTGCTCTTGGGCGCAAGCTCTTGGCTGATCCGGACCTGCCCAATAAGTTGGCTGCGGGGCGGGCACGCGATGTGCGCCCGTGCATCTACTGCACGACATGCGGCAGCCAGTCGATTTTCGGTTCGGCCATGCGCTGCGCGGTCAATCCGGCCACCGGGAACGAGAGCAATCCCGCACCGGCCGCGACCGAGCGCCGCAAGCGGATCGTAGTCATTGGCGGCGGACCGGCGGGCATGGAGGCTGCATGCCGCTTGGACGAGCGCGGCCATGACGTGACCTTGTTGGAATCCGGGCCCCGGCTGGGCGGGACGCTGGCAATCGCGGGGCTGGCCTATGAACCGAACGAGCGCCTGCTCTACTGGTTGCGCCGTCGTATCGCGGCGTCCGGCGTGGCGGTGCGGCTACGCACAGCAGCGACGCCCGAGCGCATCCGGGCGCTGAAGCCCGATGACGTGGTGGTGGCTACTGGAGCGATCCGATCCCCGCCGCCGATTCCGGGGGGCGATGCCGCGCATGTCCTGAGCGGTGAAGAGATGCGCCGCATGATGTTGGGCGGGGATCTCTCGATGCTGGCGGGCAAGTTGCCGGGTGTAACGCGAGCTATACTGCGCCTTGCAAGCGCTACCGGCCTTGGCGGCCACATCGGGCTCATGCGGCGTGCCACTCACATGTGGATGCCCCTGGGCCGAAACATCGTCATTATTGGTGGCGACCTCGTGGGTTTGGAACTGGCCGAATTTCTCGCTCATCGCCATCGTACGGTGACCGTGATCGATGATACGGCGAAGTTCGGTGCGGGACTGCAGGTCGTGCGACGCTGGCACCTGATTGCTGATCTGGAGCATGCGGGCGTCACCATGTTGCCTGGTGTCAGCAGCATCCGGATCACAGCGAATGGTGCGGTCGCTTACGCGAATTCGCATGGACAGGTTCGCCATATCGCCTGCGATCATGTCATCATCGCCAAGGGTGCGCAGAGCAACCTTTCGTTGGGGCAGATGCTGAAAGAGGAAGGCGTGCGGGTGCACGCCATCGGCGATTGTGCCGGCGTGTCCTATATCGAAGGTGCGATTGCGCAGGCTGCTTGGATGGCGGCCACCATTTGATGTTAGGAGGTAAAAGATGAAGGCATGTTCTATACTGACGCGTCGAATCGGGATGACATCAGAAGCGTTTCGCACCTATTATGAGGATATTCATGCCCCCCTCGCATGTCGTTTTCATCCATTTCAAAAATACATGCGGAATCACTTGATAGATACTTATGGGCAGATTGATTTTGATGTCATCATGGAAGCTTGGTTTGATGATGACTCGAATTTGAATCCTGCGATTTCGCCTGAGGCCCGTGCATTGCTGGATATCGACATGCGTAATTTCATGCAGTTGGAAATGATCCGGGCTGCTCGTGTCCAGGAAAGCATACTTTGGGGTGAACGGCCTACTCCTGTATCTCAAAGCATCTATCGGCAAATGGCTCTGCTCAAGGCGGACTTTTCAAATCCACGCACGCTGGAAGATGTTGTGCGTTGGGGAAAGAAACTGGGAGCGGAGCAGAGAGCGGAATGTGTCAGTATAGATGTTGCGCAGACGGGCCTTGGCGATCGTGGAGCGTTCCCCTGCCAAGCAATCTTGAGCCTCTGGTTTGACAGAGCAAGTGCTCCTCGTTTTTCGGACGTTCCTTCCCCCTTGAGATTGGATGCATGGATTCTTGCGGAGGTCTGCGAGACGGATTTGAGGGTTCAGTCAGGCAATTAGGAAGAGGTATCAGGCAGGACACGGGAATTGATCGGGCAGTTGGTGGCGATGGGCGATATGGCCGAGCAGAAAAAGAGGTCGGCCGCCGAGCCCGGCTCCATCATCAATATCTCGTCCACCTGCGGTGTATGTGGCTGCCAGCATGGCTTCGGCGGTGTCGAAATCGACGTTAAGGCGCTTCATGTTGCTACGCGCAGTGTGTCGGAAAGCGAAGATCACCCAGACAGGCTGACGGATCGTGTTTGAGCCCGACCTCGAGACCGCCAAGGCTCGATGCTCGGCCTTCTCGTATTGCAGGTATGTAGAGATCGTGAGCAAGCTTCACTGTTATGGCTTTGCAGTGGAGTCTCGCCCTAGGCCGCTCGTCCTGTGTTGCAGAAGGTTAAGTGATCGACGGTTCGAAAAATGAGACCCAACGATGTCTTATGTATTGTAAGAGATTGACGGCAGGCCACTCTTGATGGCAAGCGCCATGCACATCGTAGCGACGCTACCATGCGGGTATAGCTTAGTGGTAAAGCTCCAGCCTTCCAAGCTGGCTATGCGGGTTCGATTCCCGCTACCCGCTCCAATTTCCAGACCGCTGACGTTCGTATTCGTCTGGACAAACCCCGGGAATCCTAGGTATTCTGCCCCTCGTTAGGCCGTAAGCGTTCACCCGCGTTCGCATTCAGCCACCAGCCGGTGGGGGTATGATTGGGGGGTGTTTGCAAGAGGCCAATTCGATACCCCCACACGTGGGGGTATTCCATGGGGAAAATCCCCGGAAAAGGCTGGCGGCATATGGCGCTTACAGACGTGGCAATCCGGAACGCCAAGCCGGGCGAAAAGGCGATCAAGCTGGCGGACGGGGCGGGCATGTTCCTGCTGATTACCCCAGCCGGTGGAAAACTCTGGCGGCTCAAGTATCGGATCGACGGGCGGGAGAAGCTGCTGGCTATTGGGGCTTACCCTGAAATTGGTCTGAGCGAAGCCCGCAAGCGGCGTGAGGAAGCACGGGCGCTGATTGCACAAGGGAAAGACCCGTCGCGAGAGAAGCAGCGCGACAAGGTACGTTCGCGCATACAGGCAGCGGATACGTTCACCGCCATCGCCAATGAATATTGCGCCAAGCGCAAGCGCGACGGAGAAAAGAGCTGGTCGCCAGCGACCGCCACGCGCAGTGAATACCTGCTGTCTCTGCTAAATCCTGGCATTGGGAAACTGGCCATTGCCGAAATCGAGCCTGCCGACATTCTAGTGGCGGTGCGCAAGATCGAAGCCAAAGGCAATCTGGAGAGTGCGCGCCGGACCTTGCAATTGGCCAGCATGGTTTTCCGGTATGCCGTGGCGACGGCGCGGCTTCGTTCAGACCCTACCCGCGATCTGCGCGGTGCGCTCACTGCCCCCAAGGTGACGCACTATGGTGCCATCACTGAGGCCAAGCGCGTTGGCGAACTGCTGCGCGCCATCGATGGATATGAAGGCAGCGGCATAACCAAGCTGGCCCTGCAAATCGCGCCACATGTGTTCGTGCGCCCCGGCGAACTGCGCCATGCCGAATGGGGCGAAATTGACCTGGACGGCGCGCTCTGGATCATCCCGGCGGGCAAGATGAAAATGCGCAAGGCGCACCATGTTCCCCTTTCGCGGCAAGCGGTGGACTTGTTCCGCGAAGTGCAGGCTGTGACGGGGCCGAACGGCTATGTTTTCCCTTCGGTTCGCACTCGCACCCGCCCGATGAGTGAAAACACAATCAATGCCGGGCTGCGGCGGCTGGGCTACGCCAGCGATGAAATGACGGCGCATGGCTTCCGGGCGACGGCGTCAACTCTGCTGAACGAGAGTGGCAAGTGGCATCCCGACGCCATCGAACGCGCGCTTGCCCATGGGGACGATGACAAGGTGCGCGCGGCCTATCACCGCGGCGCACATTGGAAAGAGCGTGTCGCGATGGCGCAATGGTGGAGCGACTATCTCGATCAGCTTCGCAAGGGCGCCGACATTGTACCGTTTCCAGACAGAGAGACGGGATAGAGTTTCACCGGGGGAAAGGCCCCGATGAAAGCGGCCCGGTCAGGTGTTGCACCACCCAGCCGGGCCTCACCACAACCGACTGCATAGGAGTCGAGAATATGGCTACGAATCCCATAGAGCCCAGCAGCAACGCCGTCACCCTGCCGGGCACATTTCCCCCAATGCCAGCCGTTGCCCGGGTCCTCTCCCGGTTCGATCGGGCACAGCTTGAGAGCTTCATCGCAGTGGCAATCGATCTGGCCGACACGCTAGACGGCGATCCTGATCAGGAAGATGCTACGGATGCCGAAGACGACTTTGCGATCTCCGCGGATGCGCTCAGCGGTGCGGATCGAGGACCAGGCTGCGTTGTCGGCGATTCGGACTACTGCGCGGCCAAGGATGATCAAATCATTGCCTCTACGGGGGACGGGCAGGCTGGCGACATGGACGACGCCGAAATTGCGTTTGCTGAGTGGCACACGCTGTCAGCAGCCACACGCCGAGCTGGGCACTTTGATGGAAAGCCGCTTGATCCTTGGTGCCGATATGTGCCCGAGGACGCAGAGGACGACGATCCCAGCGGCCAGTGTGATGAGGATGGTTTTAACACCACTGGCGGGCAGGTCGCTTATGCACTCCACGGTGTGATATACAGCGGCCCTGGCTGTCCGATCAGCGATCCAGCGGGCGAATACGACGAGGAGGGAATCTGACATGAACAAGATCGCTTTCCTGTCTGGCCAGCAGTCTACGAGCAGCCGCGAGATCGCGGACCTTAATGGCAAACCTCGCGCTCGGATCATCCCCTTTCCCGTACGTCAGCCAGCGCACGATCCTGAGCTGGATTTCCGGCTGGTGCCGCTCGATCCGGTTCAGTCTGGCGAAGGGACGGTTTGGGGCTTGCGCATTGAGTTTTTCCCCTGTGGACAATCGGAACCACCGGCCGCTTGATCAGAAAGCGGCACCAGCCGCATAATCTTTAGGCGAGGCTAGATCGACGGATCGAACGCGCGACTTCCCATCGCGTTGCCTCGCTATCTTTTGGGACCGCTTGGGAGGCCTAAATCATGGCGGAAGCGCATCAAGCAGAAGGCGAGCGTGAAACTATTCGCGCCGCCATGCGCGTGATCGTTGATGACCCCATAGTGAGCTTACTTCATGAGTTAATGAGCTGCGCCCGTGAGGGAATTCCGCCATCAGAAGAACTACGCTATCGAATGCGTGCTCAATTCGGCGAAGCTGGCGCGGGATATATCTCGAATATGGCTAAGCTTGCCGCGAAAGCCGAAATTCTTTCTGTACGACAGGAAGAGGTGCTTTGGTTTGGAATGTCAGTATTACAAATCGAGCGTGACACTAATTGCTCGCGACCTGATGCCATGATGCAGGCAGCCGAAGAAATTGGCCTGACAGGGAGAGATGGCGAACCCCTTCGAGATCAAAATTCACTAAGAACTCGAATGACGGAATTTGGTCGATTGTGCCGTCAACGCGGCTTTGTGCCATATCTTCGACAAAACCCTGGCACAGAAAATCTTGAATTCACCGCATACACACCTTCCGAGATTTCGCGTGTGAAAGATAGAGGGCGGCCCCGAAAGAAAATAAAATAGGCGTCAGCCACCACTCTCATTTTAGTGTTTGTGCCGTGCCATCCCTCCGTTGAAGCCCGCCCATGCCCGGGCGGCAAAAACGGAGGCAGACATGCAGATTCCCTCAACTTCCGCTCGCGAAAGCGCCACCGCGGTGCGCCAGAGCTTTGAGCCCGAACCTCTGGCTTACAGCATTGCCGAAACCTGCCGTGTTGTCGGCGTTGGTAAGACGACCGTTTATGAGTTGATAGCTGCTGGACAGCTTGAAAGTGTCATGATCGGCCGGCGCCGTCTCATCAAGGCAGCCAGCCTCAAGCAGCTTCTCGAAACGGGCTGCTGATCATGCCTTGGAAAAAAAGCGAAACCCCGCACGAAGGCGGGGCGTCGCGGAATAGCTGTGGCGGCTGGTTCCGTGGCGACCTTACCCTTTCCACCTTTCGGGCTCAACACCTGATCGGCTCATATGCCGTTCGGCCTGAACTGGCCGCTATGGTTGCAGCGCTCGCCTTTGGCGGAGGCGCACATGGCTGAGCTTCCAATCGAATATGTCGAGATCCGCCAACTGGCCCATAGCTGGCGCGTGGGAATCATTTCCGATCTGGTCCCAAACCAGGCCCCGCACATCACGACCGCGCACTGGGATACGGAAGACTTGGCCCGGCAGCATGCCCAAATGCTCCACCAGTGCACCGGCTTCCCGATCATCGAGAAGGTGTCCGGCGATGACTGAGCCCCGCATCGAAATTCCCACTCTCCTGCCTGGCAACTGGCGTGCAGTGATTATCCGGTCGTCGAACGGCTCACTGCCGAGCATCCAGACATCAAGGTTGAACTGAACATTGAGTCTGGCTTCACCGACATCGTCGCGGAGCGGTTCGATGCCGGGGTGCGGCTGGGCGAAACGCTTGAGCAGGACATGGTGGTCATGCGGATCGGGCCACGATTGCGGATGGCGACAGTCGGTTCCCCCGGCTACCTAGCCCGGCATGGCGTGCCGAAAGCTCCGCAGGATCTGGCAGCGCATTCATGCATCAACTTACGCATGGTCAGCGGCAGGATCTACGCTTGGGAATACGAAAAGGACGGGCGAGAAGTGAACATCAAGGTCGATGGGCAGCTCGTCTTGAACGATGCCGATTTGATCGTCTCTGCCGCCATCGCCGGACGCGGGCTTGCCCATCTGGTCGAGGACCGGTTGACCCCTCTGATCGAAAATGGGTCGCTGGTGCGTGTCCTTGATGACTGGTGCGAACCGTTCGACGGCTATTACCTCTATTACCCAAGCCGCAGACTGCATTCCGAGGCGTTCAAGCTGTTTCTGGATGCCTTGCGGTATCGGGATTGAACAGTCACCTGGAGATCAAGAGCGCAATCGCCAACATTGCTGCCGTTCCAGTCCTCGGATCAGCGGATCGAAACCTTCCGTTCATTCACATCGACGCGGCAGCCTCGGATCGATGAGGTTTGGGACTTTCCTGCCATTCCCGAGCCCCATGGCGAACGTCTGGTTTTGCCAGGAGGGACATTCAGCGTTCCACATACCTCATCGTGGAATGACAAAACTGGGCCGATCGCGGCATGCCAGCTATTAGATGACCAACACGCAATAACCTCCATTCGCCCACATACGCGTCAGTTCGCATTGACTTCCGGTAAACTTCGTGGCCTATCTAAATAGGCAATGGGGGGTGTATCGTGAGCCATTTCGCGATACATAATGGAAATGGCATCAGCGCAGCAGCTCATAGGTCTCGTAAAGAGCCACGCGGAGGGGGATTCCGATCGCTTCTTCGATCTCGCTATGCAGCTGTCGGCTGCAGAGGAACAAAAGGGTCACAAGCGCCTAGCTGAGACGCTTCGGCAGTGGGCTAATGCCGGCCAGACGCCTACTGCCTCGCGAAAGCCTAACCTCACGCCAATCGCCGCTCCGCGTGGTGATCTCGCCGAATTTCTGTTCGCCTCCTATCCGAGCGAGCGGTTGAACAGCGTCATTCTGCCACCGCTAATCGGTGAAGAGCTGGCGCATATCGTGTTCGAGACCCGCATGCGTGAGAAGCTCGAAGAGAAGGGCCTCAAGCCACGGAGGCGCATTCTGCTGTCCGGGCCTCCGGGCACTGGAAAGACGATGAGTGCGCACAGTCTCGCCGGCGAGCTTCAGTTTCCGCTCTTTTCCGTAATGCTGCACGGCCTCATCACTAAGTTCATGGGCGAAACCGCTCAGAAACTGAAGCTCGTGTTCGACGCCATCAAATCGACGCGCGGCGTTTATCTCTTCGATGAAATCGATGCTCTCGCCGCAGCGCGGGGCGATGGCAATGACGTGGGTGAAGCACGCCGGGTGCTGAACTCGTTCCTCCAGTTCCTCGACGAGGACACTGGCCCTTCGATCGTCATCGCCACGACCAACTTGGCCGAAATCCTGGATCGGGCCGTCCTCCGCCGCTTCGATCTCGTCCTTTCCTACGAGTTGCCTGATGCAGCATCGATCCGCCAGGCTCTCGAACGACGCCTCATTGGCTTCTCCCACGCACGCCTGTCGTGGAAAAGGATCACCGATTGCGCGGTGGGCCTGTCGACGGCCGATGTCGTGGCCGCCGCAGAAGATGCAGCGCGGCGCGCGGTTCTAGGCGATCACAATAGCATAACGACTGTCGATCTAGTGAACTCGCTGGAGCGTCGTCGCTCGCTACAGGGGCTGGGAAGAAGCGCGAATGCCAAGGACACTACCTCACTTCCTCCTAAAAGACCTCGGAAAGCCGCATCCGTTTCGGGCCAAGGGCAGCGGCGGCGGCAAGACGCCAAGTGACGTCCTCAATCGCAGCGGCCACGCTCAGGCTCTCCTGCAAGCAATCGACCAACTCCCAGCTATAACGGCGGACGGCCTCCCAGGGGTTTATCTCGAAGTCAAAGGCCGACCGGGCGAGCCACTTGCCAAGGACAGCCTGGGATCAAGCGGTATCGAGCTGCTGCGCAGCGCCGCCGAAGTCGTCAACGGAAACACCACTGAAACCGCCACTGTTTTCGCCACGGCCCAAGGCTTGGAGAAGCTCCGAAAAAAGATCGAGAAATTCGAGATAGAAGATACGCCGGACCGGGAGAAGGACGGCGAAATCATCCCCGGCCGCCCCAAAAACGCTAATCTCGTCCAGAGCCTGGCGGCTATCACCGAAGCCGGTCTGCGAGCACTATGGCGCGGCCCGCAGGAGAAATTCCCGACCGACAATGGCGCGACGCACTGGGAAATCTGGCTTGAACCGAGCGAAGCAGAAGCATTTATCGCCGAGTCCGCTGCCTATCAGGTCCAGATCGGGGCCGATCGTCTGCAATTTCCTGAAGATGTCGTCGTCATCGGACTCGCGACGCGGGACCATATCGCGCTGGCCGTGAGACGACTTGGCACTGTGCGTGCCCTTGCGGCGCCAGCGGTGACTGCCGACTTTTTCGATGCGCTGGAGGTGCAGGAGCAGGCCGCATGGGTGCAGGATCTCGTCCAGCGGACCAGCTATGCCGGTGGCATCGACGGCGGGTATGTCACTCTGTTGGATACGGGTGTCAGCCGCGCTCATCCGTTGATCGCGCCAGTTCTCCTGTCACAGGACCGCCACGCCGCTGACCCGGCCTGGGGGCTGGACGACTTGAAGGGCCATGGCACACAGCTTGCCGGTCTCTCACTCTTCGGCGACCTGACGCTCAATCTGCAATCAACGATGCCAGTTATTGTTTCAAATCGTCTGGAATCGGTGAAGCTGATGCCAGACGGAGGCCCGAACCCGCATCACCTGCTGGGGGTGGTGACGCGACGAGCGATCAACACAGTCGAACAGACTGTGCGTCGACGGACTTTCACCATGGCAGTCACGACCGACGAGGACACGCCTCATGACGGCGCTCCCACATCATGGTCGACCGAAATCGACCAGCTTGCCGCTGGCGTCTCCGGCGATCGATCGGTGGCCCGCCTCATCCTGATATCGGCGGGCAATACCAACAATTTTACATTCACAGCGGGTCACTATCTCGACACCTGCGACCTTGCGGAAAATGAGATTGAGTCGCCGGCGCAGGCCTGGAATGCCATCAGCGTTGGCGCCTATACAGAAAAGACGATGCTTCCGCCCAATGAGGGCCTCAACAGCGTCGCACCTTTTGGCGACCTTTCACCGAGTTCCCGAACTGCATCCTGGACTTCGACCTGGCCGCTCAAGCCTGACATCGTTCTCGAAGGCGGGAATTGGGCCGCCGGCGCCGCGCCTCCACCACTGCGGCATGGCTGGCTTTCCCTTCTCACGACCCATCATACCTATCCGCAACGCTCATTCAGTTTCACGCATGACACGAGCGCTGCGACAGCGGTCGCGGCGAAGCAGATTACCGAACTCTGGTCGGACTATCCGCTGCTATGGCCCGAAACCATTCGCGCACTCTATGTGGCGTCCGCCCGGTGGACGCCGCAAATGCGGTCGCATCTGCCCGCCAATTCCAACAAGGGCAGCTATGCCCGACTGTTTCAGCGCTACGGCTACGGCGTTCCCGACCTTGAGAGGGCGCATCGCAGCGCGTCTAATGCCCTTACCCTGATCGTGCAGGACACCATCATTCCTTACGGCCTCTCCGAACAGACTGGCGGGGATGTTCACAAGGAGATGCGCCTCTTCACACTGCCATGGCCTGTCGAGGAACTACGCAAGCTGGGTAACGCCAATGTGACCTTGCGGGTCGCGCTCAGTTCGTTCGTTGCGCCCAACCCGGCCGAGGCGTCGCGCGGCTCGCGATATCGCTACGCCTCCCACAATCTGCGGTTCAAGCTCAATCGGGCTGGAGAAAATGCACAGCAGTTCATGGCTCGCATCAGCAAGGCTGTCGAACCTGTCGGCCCCCAGGTCGAAGAAGAGGATCTGTGGGACTTTGGGAGCATCAGACGCGATGTCGGCTCCCTGCATATCGACCAGTTGACCTGCAGAGCGTCGGACTTGGCTCGACGCAATCTGCTGGCCATTCATCCTGTAGCTGGATGGTGGAAATCCAAGAAAATCCTGGAGGAGGGAGAAAGGCTGGCTCGCTTTGCTCTCGTCGTGGAGATCGATACGCAGGGTATCGAAGCAGACCTTTACACGGAGGTCCAGACGGCGGTCGCGGTCCTTAATGTGACCCAGCCGATCATTATCTAGCGCCTGATGCTGACACGTCGGCGGGCGTGGTGGGATTATCCCTCACGGCGAGGGACGTTCCGCCCGTCGGGAAAAGCTGATCGCTCGGGCTGCGCGATTGGCCTCAAGGGGCCGTCGTAACTAAGGCGGTGAAGGGCGTGTTGATGGGCGAGAGATAATTTATGCCGGGGCAGCTTCCGGCGCAACCAGACATATGCACTCTCGCGCTGAACGACCAGTTTTGGTCGTAAGTAGACGCGGAAGCTGAATTGGGGCGAACGGCAACTTGCTGCCATTTGCAATTCGTAACCTGCCGTTCCGGATCGTCCCTACGAGCCGCCGCGACCATCTGGTTTGGGTCGGTAGGTAACACTTTCAAGGCGTGGGATAAGCAGGCCAGTGGCGACACAATAATCATTACCCCCAGAGCGATGGCGCCGAATTTCTGGCGTGGGCACAGCATGTCTGCAAAATCCAGATAACTAACTGAAATTTAAAACTGAAACTGAGAGATGAGTGGGCGTCTGGGTTGAAAAAAGCGGTTCCCCAGCGCTTATACTTTTGAATAAGTGCAGGTAGGATCCGCAAATTTTCGGCGAGGTCCGACCTCAATTCACCATCTTGCCAATCGAAAACCCCAGCCCAGATCATTTCCCGCGTTGACTCCTATTCAGGCATGGAGGCAGTTTGGCGGGGGCTGTCAGGGCGCAGCCGTATCTGGGGGATGTTTCATGAAAGTCGTGTATTCGGCCGTTTGTGCGGCTGCGCTTGTGGTCGCTGCACCTGCCTTGGGCGAAGCTACGGATGCTTCCACACAAGCCGCAGTTGCTGCGCCGGCGAACCAGACGGTTGCTGTGCTTGAGCCAGTTGCCCAGCCCAATATTCTCAGGGCTGGCACGGAAATACCGCTGCTCACGCGAGAAGAGCTCACAACCAAGAAGAAGCAGCTTCGGGTCGGCCAGCGCTTCCAGATGGAAGTCGCATCGAATGTGACCATGAACGGGGTGACCGTCATCCCGGCTGGTACTCCGGCAATCGGAGAGATTACCGAAGTCCGCAACAAGGGCATGTGGGGCAAGTCGGGATATGTCGGCGCGCGTATCGTGTCTTTGCGGCTTGGCGATCGCCATGTTCGCTTGACCGGAACATTCGATGACAAGGGCGTAACAGGGACGGGAGGCGTCGTCGCTGCAGTTGCATTCGTACCGATCGCGGGTTTCTTCACCACCGGTACCAGTGCGATGATCGCCAGCGGTTCGGGCGTGAAGGGCTTTCTCGATGAGGATATCGCCTTCCGGCCGGTTGCCGTGCAGCCGCGGATTTTGGAGGTTCCGGTTACTGCTGCTCCTGCGATTGCGCCCACATCGGCGAATACGATTTCTGTGCAGACTTCCGCGCCATAAAGCGCGACCTCGTTTTGAGCGAAGGTATATGTGTCATGCATATACCTTTCGGTCGAGGCGGTACTCAGGATACACTATGCATCAAGCTTGAACTCGTGAAGGGCTGGCGATGCACCGTGACAATTCAAACTGTCGAAACTGAAAGCGAGAGTGCAGTTTTATCCCATGGGAGGAGTTACTGAAAACAGCGGGATTGCGCCAATCTGGAGACACCTTGGCCCTTAGAGAAGAATAGACACCTTCGGCAGGCGGATGCGCCTTCGAGTTTATGGGAGAGATTGGCTGTGACAGGCACAGTGCATGGCGTACAGCCATTCGTCATCGATATCGCCCCGGATGTGGTGGAGGATTTGCAGGACCGCTTGCGCCGGACGCGCTGGCCTGCGGACTTCGGCAATGACGACTGGAGCTACGGTGTCGAAGGCAGCTACTTGCGCGATCTCGTGGCCTATTGGGCGGACGGCTACGATTGGTACGCGCAACAGGAGATGATGAATCGCCATGCGCATTATCGCACCGAAATCAACGAGGTCCCGCTCCACTTTCTGCGTGAGCCGGGGAAAGGGCCCAACCCCATCCCTTTGATCCTGACGCATGGCTGGCCATGGACATTCTGGGACTATCGCGATCTAATCGGCCCGCTGGCCGATCCGGCGGCCTTTGGCGGCGATCCGGCCGATGCTTTCGAAGTTATCGTTCCGTCGTTGCCGGGGTTCGGTTTTTCCACCCCCTTGCGCAAGACAGGGCTCAATTTCTGGAGCACCGCTGATCTGTGGCAGACCCTGATGACGCAAGTGCTCGGCTTTCCCCGCTATGCTGCACAAGGCGGTGATTGGGGGGCGATGGTCACGACCCAACTCGGCCACAAGTATGCCGACAGCCTGATCGGGATTCAGGTCTCGGCCCCGATGACCCTCGGCGCATTCTCCAGCGATCGCCCCTTCGCCCTGCTGGATGGGCAGCTGGACAAGATGCCACCGGACATGGCGGCGCATGCTGTGGCAGTGGAACGCCGCATTGCCAGCCATGTGACGACACATATGCTTGACCCTCAGACCCTGGCTTATGCGATGCACGATTCCCCGGCGGGTATGCTGGCCTGGCTATTGGAGCGGCTGCGCGCTTGGAGCGATTGCAACGGTGATGTCGAAAGCCGGTTCACGCGGGACGATATCTTGACCAGGGCAACACTGTATTGGGTGACCGAAAGCTTCGGCACCACGGTGCGCTATTATGCAGAGGCCGGGCGGCATCGCTGGCAACCGTCGCATGATCGCCAGCCCGTAGTAGAGGCGCCTTCGGGTATTTCGTTGTTCCGCAAGGACGGCGCCGCGCTGTTCGGTGATGCTCTGGTGCCGATCTACAACCTGCATCATTTGGCGGACCATCCAGCAGGCGGCCATTTTGCCGCAGCGGAAGAGCCGCAGGTCCTGATCGAGGATATCCGGACGACATTCCGCGCATTGCGCTAGGCTCAGGCCTCGGCCGAACAGCGCCTTGTGTTGCACAAAGACTAGCTAGCTCAGGATTGTTGAGGGATCGCCGTTCAGGATGACGGATGTGGCGTACTGTCGAGACAATGGTTCCTTGAAGTTTGATCGGCACACTGCAGGCAATTGCTAGTGCCAAGTTACAGTGTCGCCGCCGTATTCGCGCTAGTAACCCGTGACCTTGCAGCCCACCATTTCGGCTGCAAATTGTCGCGTACGGTGTG
>CAYXMY010000068.1:0-15691 GCA_964466155.1 uncultured Caenibius sp.
GTAGCTATGTACGGACGGGATAACCGCTGAAAGCATCTAAGCGGGAAGCCTCCCTTGAGATTAGGTATCTTCGAGTCGTGATAGACCATCACGTTGATAGGCCGGGTGTGGAAGTGCGGTAACGCATGGAGCTAACCGGTCCTAATAACTCTGATCATGCTTGATGAATCCCACCATCAACGACAAGCCTGCCAAAGGCGCGTCCGGTGGACGGTCATCCAGCCAGATACAACACCCAAAAGGTGCATCGATTAAACAACTTTACGCCGGCTCCATTGCTTGGTGGCCATAGCGTCTGTGCCCCACCCGATCCCATCTCGAACTCGGACGTGAAACCAGACAGCGCCGATGGTACTACCGCTCAAGCGTTGGAAGAGTAGGACGTCGCCAGGCATTGAAGCCGGCGTGAAGTAAAAAACCCATTCGCAAACACAAAAAGCCGCTGCACGGAAATACCCGAGCGGCGGCTTTTTTGTTCTTCTACACAGAAGAACAATACATCGGTGACGCGGGGTGGAGCAGCCCGGTAGCTCGTCAGGCTCATAACCTGAAGGTCGTAGGTTCAAATCCTACCCCCGCAACCAATCATGGAAATCAGCAGACAAAAATCCACGCAGTGGTTGGCCTACTGCAGTGGTATGCCGCTGCGCCGCAGGCCTTCGCTGTGGCGGCCGATGACCGCGCGCATGAGGGAAAGCACCTGCCGGACGTCCCCATCGCTCTGGAACAGGGGATCGCCGACCACGCCCACCGCGTGGGAAGCCACCCCGTGCGGCGTGGGCAGCGGCATGGCGATGGAATCCACCGGCACTTCTTCGCTGCGGCGGCAGAGAGCGTAGCCGAGCATGCGGGTGCGCGCGACGCGGTCGATCAGGTTCTTCATTAGCGTTGGCCCCTTCGGCCCAAGGCCGAGGCGCTGGGTGCGGGTGGTCAACTGGATGATCGCCACGTTGGATTGCTGCGCCAGCATAGCTGCCGCGAAGTTGGTGCCGGGACGCCAACTGTTGCGTTCGAACCAGACCATTTCATTGCGATAGCCCGGCTCGCTGTCCGGGTGGCTCCAGCAACCGTGAATTTCGGCGACGCTTTCCAGCCAGCAATCGTTCTGCTGCGTAAGGAACACGGTGGCGCCGGTTTCTTCCTGCATCTCGTGCATCATCCTGGCGATGTGCCCGCCGCCGAAGAAATCCTGCTCGATCGAATGGGCGCTCGCCACCAGTTTGTAGGACGGGGCATAGAGCTTTGTAGCTTGATTGTAGCTGAGATAGCCCGCTGCCGCGAGCGTGCGCAAAATCTCGTCCGCGCTCGAATTGGGGATGCCGAGTGCATCGCTGATTTCGATCGTGCGCGCGGGCGCGCGCATGCGCATGAAATATTCGACAACCTCCAGCGTGCGCACGCATGATTTGACTTTGCTGCGACTGGCGGACTGGCCGCGGGTCTGCGGTGGCGCGGAACCCATCTGTGTCTCCATCTCCCATTTCCTGGCACATCGGCCCGGTCTTCCGCCGGGTTCCGTTGCGCCGATTTGGGATGCTATCTTCCGCCCTGTCCATGTGCAAGGGAGCGCGAGTGCAGCCTGATTGTGTGGCGTGCGTCGCTAGACCCCCTCACTTTGGAACAAGGCCTTGACCTGCTGCAGGCTGACCTTGAGCGAAGGTGTGCGGGGCAGGGCGTCGACAATGCGGATTTGCGCGGGGACATGAGTGGGCGGCAGCGTTTCGCGCACCCAATGGGCCAGCGTATTGGCATCCACCGGGGCCGCCTGCGTGCGCAATTCCACGGCGGCGACCGGAACCGCGCCGAGCCGGGCATCGGCAATCCCCACGACCGAGGCATCGGCCACCGCCGGGTGGCGGCGCAAGGCATCGACCACCCGTTCCGGCAGGATCTTGAATCCGCCCCGGACGATGGCCCCATCATGCCGCCCGCGATGGAACAGGAAACCGTCTTCGTCGATGGCCACCAGATCGGTGGTGCGAACCCAATCGGACCGCACAGCGGGGCAATGGACTTCCATCAGCCCTTCGGCGCCGGGGGCCACCCGTTCTCCCGTTTCCGGATCGACCGCGCGCACGGAAACGCCAGGCATCGCCTGGCCGGCGCTGCCCCGCTTCGAAGAGCCGTATTGCGCCCGCATCTGCGGTGTCCAGCGCACGATGGTGCCGCAGAATTCCGTCGCGCCCAGCCCCCACAGGATGGGGATGCCATAACGCGCCTCGAACCGGTCCTGCAGATCGGGGTCGAGATAGGCCGATCCGCCCGAAACCGAACGCACGCTGGCCATATCTTCCGGTGCGACTTCGGCATCCACGATCATGGCGATAGCGGTGGGATTGAGCCCGAGCGTGGATGGACGGTGGCGGCGCAAGGCATCCACCAGCGCATCCACCGTAAACCGTTCGATCAGGACATGCGGAGTGCCATGCACCGCGCTGGCGGCGAGCAGGCACACGCCGCCGACACCGCCCAGCGGCCAGATATTGATCTGCACTTCCGGGGCGGCCCCGGCTTCCCCGCCGGGTGCGCTCATCACCGCCCGTTCGAGCAGGCGCAGCGGCATGGCGATCCGCTTGGGTGTGCCGGTGGTGCCGCTCGACAAGACTTCGATGGAACCTTCGCCCGTGCCCTCATTGGACGCGATCCGGGCGGTGCAGCGTTCCAGGCCCGGCACCGGGCGCGGGCCGGAGGCGAGATCGCCCAGCGCAATTCCAGCCATGCCGGATGCGGCGACGCTTTCGCGGAACAGCGGCCAATCCTCTTCATCCGCCAGGATCGCCCCCGCGTCCAGATCGGCCAGATGCCGTTCCATCGCTGCGGGCGGCAGGAACGGATAGATGAAACTGATCGACCGGCGATGCGCCAGCAGGCCGATAACGGCAGCCGCATGGGTGGCACGGTTGCGGATCACGATCCCGACGCGGGCATCGGGTGGGCAGCCTGCCGCGTTCAACGCGGCGATCACCGCATCGCCGAAGCGCGCTATTTCGCCCCAACTGGCCCAGCGGCCGGCATATTCTATTCCGCGTTCCGCCGCGCGTTCGCTCAGCGTTGCGCGCAACCGATCGATGACATCCCGCTCCACGCTCAATCCCGCTTTCCTTCCAGAAGCCCTTTGAGGTTGAGCGACATGATACGTTCCTTTGCGCCTATGTCGAATGTCGTGAGTTCATCCAGAAAATCGAGCGGATGCGCGGCTCCTTCCGGATGCGGGAAATCGCTGCCGAAAAGGATGCGGTCGGTCTGCATGTGGTGTGCGAGCTGGGCGAAATCGTCTTCCATGAACGGGGCGACGAAGACATGGCGATGGAAGGCATCGACCGGGTCCGATTTGAACTTCTGCGGCATCTGGCCATAGACATAGCCCAGCGTTTCGATCAGCGGCGACACCCATTTGGCGCCGTTTTCCACGCTCGCCACGCGCAAGTCCGGGAAGCGGTCGAACACCCCGCCGCAGATGATCGCGGCGATGGTATCGGCGATGGCCCGTTCGATGATGCGCAGGCAGTTGACGAACGGATCGGATTCGAACGGCAGCCATTCGGCCCCGCCTGTCCACATCGTGATGAGATGGTCATAGTCCGAATTCGAGGCATGGATCGAGACGAAGATTTTCGCTTCGGCGATCCGCGCCCAGAAGGGATCGAAATCGGGCAGGCCCATGGACCGCCCACCGCGATAGCCGGGCACGGGGGAGGGGCGGATGCACACGGTGCGCGCGCCTTGCCCGATCAGCCAGTCCACTTCGGCCACGGCGCGGTCAAGGTCCGCCAGCGAAACGACCGGCACCGCGAAGATCCGCCCATCGCGCGCGAAGCCCCATTCCTCCGCCGTCCACTGGTTGAGAGCGTGGAGCGCATCGTGAAGGAAATCGTGATTGTAGGCCATGCGGTTCTCGATCACCGAGAACAGCGTGGGAAACATCAGCGCGGCATGGATGCCATGCTCGTCCAGCACCGCCATGCGATCCTTGCCGAAACGCCAGGCAGGCGGCGGCGCCACGGGCGAACCGGTCATTTGACGCAGGCTTAGCCCTTCGGGATTGTCGGCCTTGTAGTATTTGAGGTGGGTGCCCGGCGCCGCGACGCGTTCGAAAGTGGGATTGGGGATATAGTCGGAAATCTGCCCGTTGATCGCCAGCCGCTTGCGCCCGTCGATTTCCACGAAGCGGAAATCCTTGTGCCACTTCTTCGGCAGATGGCGGAAAAGCGCGTCCTCGGGTTCGTAAAAATGGTTGTCCGCATCATAGACCGGAAAGGGGAGAGTCATACTCATAGCGTCACCGATGCATTACCTTTCTGGTGCGGGGCCATTTGCCGTCTTTCCCATTCCCGCGGCCCGTTTCGCAAGCCAACCTCCGCCCGTTCCGCATAGGTGGAATGCGCGGCCCGCCAGCCTGCTTCACCGGCCGATAAAGCGGGGCGGGCGCCGTTCGAGAAAGGCGCGGGCCGCTTCGGCGGCATCGTGGGACTGGAGGCTGAGTGTAGCATTGGCGGCGGCTTCGGCCGCCATGCTTTCTTCGAACCCGATATCGTCGGCGGCATTGAGATTGCGCTTCATCGCGGCAAAGGCGCCGGTCGGGCCTGAGGCGAGCCGGTTTGCGAGGGCATCGCACGCTTCGTCCAGCGCCTCGTCTTCCACCAGCCTGGCGATCAGGCCGATTTCCAGCGCCCGCTCTGCGCTTACCGGTTCGTCCAGCAGATAGAGTTCGCGCGCCCGTGCCCCGCCGAGCAGACGGGTGAGGAGGAAACTGCCACCCGGATCGCCGCAGCGCCCGGCGCTGGCGAAGGCCAGCTTGAAGCGCGCCGTGTGCGACGCGATGCGCAGATCGCAGGCCGCCGCCATCACTATCCCGCTGCCCGCCACCGGCCCACGGATGCTGGCGATGGTGGGCTTGGGCATGCGGCGCAGCAGCACCGGGATTTCGCCGTGCAGGGAAAGGCGCGCCGCCGCTTCGTCCGGGTGCATCGGCGCATCCCCTGCCGGTTTCCCGTCACCGGACAAATCGTAACCGGCGCAAAACCCCCGCCCCGCCCCTGCCAGCACGACACAGCGGATGGCCGGATCGATGGACCAGCGGCGCAAGGTTTCACCGATGGCATCCAGCATCGGTAAAGTAAGCGCGTTGAGTCGGTCCGGCCGGTTGAGCGTCAGGCGCGCAACGCCGCCGTCGATCCGAGTCAGGATGCTCATGCCCGGCCTTTGACCGCTTGCATGCCCGCCACGACGAACTGCCCGGTCTGCGCGTAGGCGGAGGCATGGCCCAGTTGGTGAATGTCGAAGCAGCTTTGCAGCGCCGCCTGCTGGCCCATCACATCCATGGTCTGGTTGACCGCGCGCTTGGCCATGGCGAGGGCATGGGGATGCATGCGCGCGATTTCTTCCGCCAGCGCGCGGCTTTCCTTGTCGAGATCGGCGCGGGGGACGACCCGGTTGACCATGCCGCGCCGTTCGGCCTCCGCTGCATCGATGGGGCGGGCGGTAAACAGCATTTCCTTCGCCTTGCGCGGGCCGAGTTCCCATGTGTGGCCGTGATATTCGACGCCGCCGATGCCCATCAGCACCACCGGATCGGAAAAGCGCGCATCGTCCGCCGCCACGATGAGATCGCACGGCCAGGCGAGCAGCAGGCCCCCCGCGATGCATGCGCCCTGGACGGCGGCGATCGATGGCTTGGGAATGTCGCGCCAGCGCCGCGAATAGCCGAGATAGTATTTCGCTTCCCATTCATGAATGCCCAGCAGGCCGCGTTCCGGAATGGTGGAAGCTATCCGGTTGAACGATCCTTCGCGGATCGCTTCGGGGCTTACGTCGTGCCCCGCGGAAAAATGCGGCCCTTCGGCGCGCAGGAGGATGACGCGCACCGCTTCGTCTTCCGCGGCCCGCTCCCACGCGGCGTTCAACTGTTCCAGAAAGGCCTGATTCTGGGCATTGCGCTGTTCGGGCCGGTTGAGAGTGATCGTCGCGATCCCGGCTTCGGCGGAATAGAGGATGTATTCTGCCATGACTGTTCTCCTTCGTTATGCGCCGTGGCGCGGCTCACCGGTCTTGGAGAGTCGCAACCCGCCCGTTCTATCGGGTCGGAACCCCGCCGGGGAGGGGTGATGGCGGAGGGTATGACCTTGGCGCCCGCCGTCAAGGAGCGGCAGTGTGGCGCGGCGATCAACGGGCGCGCGGGATTTTCCGTCCATTCGGAAACCCGCATGCCCGCAGGTGCCTTGGCCCGCGAGTGGGTGGACAAGGGCATCCCGTGCTATGCAGGATCGGCCCCGCCGCTGAAACCGTCCGGCGCCCGGCCCCGTCTGTCAGGTGGAGAGAGAATATGACCGTATCGATGCTCGGCCTTGAAGGGAAAAAAGCGCTTATCGTGGGGGGCGGGCGCGGCATGGGGGAAGCCAGCGCTCTCCTGCTGGCGGAAGCGGGATGCGATGTCGCGGTGCTGGACAGTGAGTTGGACCGGGCCGAACACGTTGCGCAGGCGGTCTCTGCATCGGGCCGCAAGGGCGTGCCGATCGGAGCCGACGTTCTGGAGGAAGCCGCCGTCACCGCCGCCGTTGCCGAAGCGGAGCGGGCGCTGGGCGGGCTCGACATTCTGGTCACCATCGTCGGGCAGGCCTTGTTCAAGCCGATGCTGGAACTCAGCATGGATGAATGGGATGCGGAACAGAACCGCAATCTGCGTTACGCCTTCACCACGGCGCGGGCCGCGGCGCGGTCGATGATCGATCGCGATGTGGCCGGCTCGCTGATCTGCGTGGGATCGGTCGACGGTTTGCAAGGTGCGCCTTATCATGCCGCTTACGGCGCGGCCAAGGCCGGGCTGATGCATCTCGTCAAATCGATGGCGGCGGAATGGGGGCGGCAGAACATCCGTGTCAATTCGGTCGTGCCGGGCAGCATCACCACGCCGCGCTTGCCGGAAACGCCCGAATCGCGCGCGGCGATGGAAGAAAGCGCGGTGCCGCTGGGGCGGGCGGGCACGATCCGCGAAGTGGCGGGGGCGGTGGTGTTCCTTGCCTCGGACCTGTCCACTTACGTGACCGGGCATAGCCTGCTGGTGGATGGCGGCTGGATGGCCGCCAATCTGTTCGATCCGCGCGTCATGGCCATCAAGCAGAGCAAAGGCTAGACGGGCAGGCGCCCGTTCAGCCCAATCTCACCGCTTCCAGATCGCGCCTGCCTGCGGTCAGGGCCGCATGGTGACGCCGCCGTTGACGGACAGCGTCTGGCCGGTGATCCATTCACCATCGCGCGACATCAGCATGGCCACCATGGCGGCGATATCGCGGCTTTCCCCGGCGCGGAAGCTTCTCGTCCCTTCCACGGCCATCGCACGCTGGGTTTCGTCCATGCGGCTTTGCAACTGCGGTGTCAGGACCAGCCCCGGCAAAATGGCATTGGCGCGCACGCCTTCCCGGCCCCAGCGGCTGGCGACATGGCGCATCAGCGCGTTGATTGCCGATTTGGTCATCGCATAGGTGACGCGGAGCGGTTCGCCGACATGGGCGGCGTCGGAACTGGTATAGACGATTGCCCCCCGGTTGGCGACGATCTGCGGCAAGGCGTGGCGGGTGACGAGCACCGTGCCGCGCAGGTTGACGGCCACTGTCCGGTCGAAAATGTCCATGGCGATATCCAGGACATCGCCGTCTTCCTGCAGTGCGACCATATCTGCCGCATTGGCGAAAAGATGATCGATGCGGCCATACGCGGCCATGGCCGCATCCGCCAGAGCCCGCACCGAAGCCTCGTCCGACTGGTCATAGGCGACGGCGGTGCAATCGCCGCCAGCCGCGCGGATGGCGTCGGCGGTTGCTTGCGCGGCGGAGAGGGCAATATCGCCCAGCACCACCCGGCATCCTTCGGCGGCGAGACGTTGGGCGGTTTCGCCGCCGATGCCGCCACCCCCGGCAATCAGCACGACCTTCCCGGCCAGCCCGCGATCCGGCAGCGCGCCCGTCATCGCGGCAGCCCCAGCCGGTGCTGGGCAATGATGGACCGGTGCACCTCGCTGGTGCTGCCGTAAATCGTCTGACCGATGGATTGTCTGTGCATGCTTTCGATCTCTTCGAGCGCGGGTGTCAGATGCTCCAGCGAAGCCGGAGCGGTGAGAGCGACCATGTCCGCGGCATCGCGCATATAGCTTTCGGTTGCAAACAGTTTGGCCATCGGCCCGGTCGCGCGGGCCAGCGTGCCATCCGCCCCGGCCTGCGTTGCGCGGCGGCACAGGAGATCGGCGATTTCGAGATGGGTGCGCACTCGGGCGAGGCGCGTGCGTACCTCGGGCCGGTCGATGGGCCGCATGCCATCCGCGTCCGGGGCCATGGCCCAGCTTTCGGCGGCTTCCATCAGGCTGTGATGGTGGATGTGATAGCCTTCGCCGCCATGTTCGATTTCCATCGCCGCCGCCATCACCGCCAGGCCGCCGTCGACGTCGCCCAGCCGGTAACGGTCGGGCACTTTCACTTCGTCGTAGAACGTGATGTTGGTGCGCTCGTCCTGCAAGGTATGCACCGGCTGGAGCGAAATGCCGGGCAGGTCCATCGGTACGAAGAAGATCGTCAGGCCCTTGTGCTTCGGCGCTTCGGGGTCGGTGCGGGCCAGCAGCAGGACATAATCGGAAATGTGCGCCCCGGTGGTGAACATCTTCTGCCCGCTGACGGTCCACCCGCCGCCATCCGGATCGCGCACGGCGCGCGTGCGGGCGGCATACATGTCCGATCCCGATTCCGGCTCCGTGAAGCCGAGGCAGGAAAGCGCGCTGCCATCGGCCAGGCGCGGCAGGACTTCGGCCTGCAATTCGGGGGAGCCGAAACGCATCACCATTCGCGCGCCCATGTTGGTGCAGCCGATAGGCACGCGGGTCCAGCGGAATTGCTCGAACACGCGGCCGAGCGCGGTCACTTCCATGGCGCTGCGTTCCTGCCCGCCCCATTGGCGCGGCCAGTCGGGATAAGCGAACCCTGCCGCCGCGATCCGGCGGTGAAAGGCGGGATCGTGCCCTTCGGTCGAATGGTGCGCATGGGCGCGCAGTTCAGGTGTCATCGCTTCCTCGAAAAAGCGGCGCACCTCTTGCGCGAAGGCTTCCGCCCTGGCGCCCATGCTCATTTCCACCCCCGGATCGCCCGCATCGGGCAGGGGGATCGTCTGGCCCGCCCAGAGCCGGTCCCCCGCTTGCCCCAGGCGCAGCGCGGGATCGCCATCGGCCAGCGCCATACGATTGATGGCGAGGAAGAAGAGATGGATATCGTATTCGGTGGACAAGCCATACCCGCCGAAGGTGCGCAATGCCTGCGTCGCGGCGGTGCGGGCGGTGCAGGCGGTCCACCAGTCCGCCATGGCCACGAGCGCGGCGGCATTGTCGCGTTTGGCGGCAATGGCCCAGATCGCATTCCAGACGAGCAGGTGCCCGCCTTCGCATTCCGTGATCGCTTCGGCGAGGGGGTGGGCAAGGCCTTGAAACGTCCCGATCGGCTTGCCGAACTGCTTGCGTTCGCAGGCATAGGCCGCCGCCAGTTCGATAGCCCTGGTTGCCGCGCCCACCAGCCAGGCCGCACGCAGGACGGTGCGTTCCGCCAGCGATGCGTCATAGGCGGCGATGGTGGCGGGGCCTTCGGCCAGAACCGTTTGGCTGCCATCCCCGGTCTGGGCGATCAGCCGGTCCCCGTCGCGCCCGATCCGTATCGCGCCGGGCAGGGGGGTGAAGCCGATGGGCTCGGTCCGGCCTTTTGCCAGCATGGCAGCGGCTGCGGGAGTGTCGAGCATGGCAAGCAGGCGGCAGGCGGCGATCCCGTCGGCCAGCGGGATCGGGGCGATGCCGCGCCCGGCGGCTTCGCATACCAGCGCCGCATCGAGAAGGCCCGCACCCAGCCCTCCGGCATTCTCCGGCACGCGCATGGTGACGAAACCCATTTCCGCCGCTTCACGCCACAGGGTGGCATCGGCGGCATCGCCCGCCGCACGGGCGCGGGCGAGCATCGCGGCATTGTCGAAGAAGCGCAGCGCGGTTGCGGACATGAGCGCATGCTGCTCGTTCAGATCGAGGTTCATCGTCGTTCCATCCCGTTGGCCGGGTTCCTCCGGCGCCGTTGTCCCTGCTTGCCCACCGCAACCGGGTGCTTGTCAATTTTCGGGCCGCTTCTTTCCGACCATATGGAACGGTTCGCATGGGGCCGTCGCCAACGAACATGGTGCCTGTTCCGAAAGAGCGGAACAATGATGGCCGGACTTTCGGCCTCGCGCCAAATTCGACATTGCAAAAAGCGGAGCGGAGGCTGAGGAAGAGATATGGCGACAATCGAGGCGGTGGATACGGCTTTCATCCGGCGCGCCGTGGAACTGGCGGACCCCAACGCGCTGCGCGTTGCACTCTACCAGATGACCGGCGATCCGGCCCTGGCGGCGCTGCCTCCCGCCGTGCGGATGGGCGAGGAAGAGAAAGCCCATCTGATCGGCAGCGCGGTTGACTGGCTGTCGCAAAACGCCTCGCGGCAAATGCCGGAGGAGCCGCCGCCCGCCCGTTTGCGCGAACTGATGACGCTCGCCACCGGACGGGCGATGACGGACGATGAATTCGAGGCACGCCGCGATCTTCCAGCTTTCCGCCGCTATCCTTTCGCCGTGGAATGGGAAGGCGCGCATCCGCCCGTGCCCGAAGGCTTCAATGTCGCGATCATAGGCAGCGGCTTTTCGGGTATCGCCGCCGCCGTGCAATGCGAAATTCTCGGTATTCCCTACACGGTCTATGATCGCCAGCCGGACGCGGGGGGCACCTGGTCGATCAATCGCTATCCCGAAATCCGGGTCGATACGCCTTCCATCACTTACGAATTCAGTTTCGAGAAGCGCTATCCGTGGGAGGAGCATTTCGGCCGGGGCGCAGCGGTTCGCGCCTATCTGAACCATGTCTCCGGAAAGTATGGCGCGCGGGCGAACACCCGCTTCGGCCATGACCTGAAAGCCGCCAGCTTCGACGAGGCGCGCGACCGCTGGATGCTGCGGTTCGATACGCCCGCTGGGGAACGCAGCGCCGAAGCAACCATCGTGATTTCCGCCAGCGGTACTTTCGCCAATCCCACGATTCCGGATTTTCAGGGCAAGGCCGATTTCAAGGGGACAATTGTCCATCCGTCCCGCTGGCCCGAAGGGCTGGATCTCAAGGGCAAACGGGTCGCGCTGATCGGCAACGGTTCCACCGGCGTGCAGATGCTGCGCGCGGTGGCGCGCGATGCCGCCGCCGTCCATGTGTTCCAGCGCACTCCGCAATGGATCAGCCCGCGCGAAAAATACGGCATGCCGCTGGAGCCGGAGCTGAGCTGGCTGGTGGACAACATGCCGGGTTACTGGAACTGGTGGCGCTACATGGCGACAGCCGCGCTGTTCGACATTCACGCGCTGCAAGTGCCGGATGCGGCCTGGCAGGCGGGCGGAGGCAAGGTCAACGCCGCCAACGATGCGCTGCGCGATACGCTCACCCAATATATTCACGCCCAAACCGGCGGACGGGCGGACCTGATCGAGCGGCTGGTGCCCGATTACGCGCCATTCTCCCGCCGCCCGGTGGTGGATAACGGCTGGTATCGGGCGCTGACGCAGGATCATGTGGAGCTGGTATGCGATCCCATCGCGCGGCTGGTGCCCGAAGGGATCGTAACGGCTGACGGGCAGGTGCGCGAAGTGGACATCATCGTTTCGGCCACTGGCTTCGCGATATCGAAATATCTCTGGCCCGCCCGCTATGCCGGGCTCGCCGCCCGCGATCTGCACGATACCTGGGACGCAGGCGATGGGCCGCGCGCCTATCTCGGCATGATGGTGCCGGGCTTTCCCAATTTCTTCATGCTTTACGGCCCCAATTCGCAGCCCTTGTCGGGCGGCACAGGTCTGCCGCAATGGTACATGGTCTGGGCGTCCTACGCCGGGCGTTGCATGATGCGGATGATCGAACAGGGCGCCAGCCGCGTCGAAGTGAAGGACGAAGCCTTCGCGCGCTATAACCGCGCGCTGGATGAAGAGGCATCGATCCTGCTGCAATTGACGCCGGAAGGGGGCGTGGACCGCAATTATTACGTCAATGCCGAACATGGCCGCCTGCAAGTGAACGCCCCATGGCAAAGCCACGATTTCCATCGGATGTGCACGCAAGTGGAATGGGACGACCTGACACTTTCCGGCCCGACGACAGCGAATGGGAGAGGGTGAATGCGGGCTTTGATCCACGAAGGCGAAGGCAGGATTCGGTACACCGAAACGCTGACCGTGCGTGAGCCGGACAAGGACGAGGTGCTTGTGCGCATCGTCGCCAGCGGCATCTGTCATAGCGATATCAGTGTCATGAACGGGACCATCGAATGGCCCGCCCCGGCGGTGCTGGGGCACGAAGGCGCAGGCGTGATCGAGAAAGTGGGCGCTTCCGTCACCGGCCTCCAGCCGGGCAATCATGTCGTGCTGCATACCCTGGCCTATTGCGGCCATTGCGCGCATTGCGACACGGGCAAGCCGACGCATTGCCGTTCCACGCTCGGCAATCGCTCCCAGCCGTTCACGCAGGATGGGGCGGCAGTCTCCAATTTCGCCGCGACTTCGACATTCGCGGAATATACCGTGGTCAAGCAGCAGCAGGCGGTGAAGATCCATCCGGACATTCCGCTGGACGTGGCCTGCGTCGTGGGCTGCGGGGTGCTGACGGGGGTCGGTTCGGTGCTCCACCGCGCGAATGTGGCGGCTGGCGATACGGCGGCGGTGTTCGGTGTCGGCGGGATTGGGCTCAACGTCATTCAGGGCCTGCGCCTGGCGGGGGCGCGGCGGATCGTGGCAGTGGATCTGCTCCCCACGCGTGAAGACCTGGCGCGCACTTTCGGCGCGACGGATTTCGTGGATGCGTCCAGCGAAGATGTGCCCACGCGGATCAGGGAACTGCTGCCCGATCCGCTGGCCTGGGCGGCGGGTGTCGATTGGGCCTTCGAATGTTCCGGCAGCCCGGTGGCATTGCGCAGCGCGGCGGATTCGCTCGGCTGGGGCGGCACCTGTATCGTTGTCGGCACGCCGAAGCAGAGCGCGACCGTCGAACTGCCGATCATGCCGCTGGGCATGGTCGACCGGGGCATCATGGGGGTGCGCTATGGAACGTCGCAGCCGCATCGCGATATTCCGGTCTATCTCGATCTGTACCGCAACGGTCAGTTGAAACTCGATGAACTGGTGACGAGACGTTACACGCTCGACCGCTACGAAGAGGCGTTCCACGATCTCGAAAGCGGCAAGCTGGCGCGCGGCGTCTTCGTGTTCTGAGCGGGGCCGGAGTCATGGGTGAAGATCGGGCACGGCGCTGGGCGCTCCCACCCCTGCGCCGGGGCAGGCCGGCGGATGAAGGGTTGCTGGCGCGCCGCGCCGCTGTTGCAGCCCCGGCGCAGGGGGCGCCCGCCTCCGCGGATGAGGTGACGATTGGCGGCGTCCGTTGCCTCGTCCTGACGCCGGAAAGCGGGCATGGGGCGGCAACGCCGACTCTCCTCTACTTCCACGGCGGCGGCTATCGCATGGGTTCCCCATTGGCATGGGCCGCCTATGCCGGGCGGCTGGCGGATGCGGCGGGGGCGCGCCTCGTCCTGCCGTTCTATCGGCTTGCGCCCGAACACCCTTTCCCGGCGGCTCTGCACGATGCAGCGGCGGTCTATCGCGCTTTGCGGGCCGATCGGCCGGTCCTGCTGGGCGGGGATTCGGCTGGCGGCGGGCTGGCGGCGGCGCTCTGCATCGCGGCGGTCCATGCGGGGGAGCCTGCGGCTGGGGCGATACTGGTGTCGCCGATGCTCGATTTGACCGCACGCGATGCGACGTACGATGACAACGCGGCGAGCGATACGCTGTTTTCCCGCGCCGCCGTGCTGGATGCCGCCGAACTTTATCTGCAGGGGCACAGGGCGGACGATCCGCTCGTCTCGCCCTTGCTGGCCGATCCGGCGCTGTTCCCGCCTCTGCTGCTGCTTGCCGGAGGGGCGGAGGTATTGCTGGGCGAAGCGCTCGCACTTGTGCGGTCCGTGGCATTGGCGGGTGGGTCGGTCACGCTGCATATCGCCGGGGGGATGGGGCATGTCTGGCCGATGATGGCGCCAGCCGCAGCGGAAACCGCCGCCGCGCTGGATGCGATGGCGGGCTTTGTGGCTGCCGTCATGTCAAAGGAAAAGCATCGCCCGGCGGAATGAGATATAGTGGGGCGAAAGGAGATGCAGCATGCCCACGCCCCCGATCCCTCCTTCCCATCTTCGGTTGAAGCGCGCTTATGAACCGGCCGAACCCGGCGATGGCGTGCGCATTCTGGTCGACCGGCTGTGGCCGCGCGGCGTGAGCAAGGCCGAAGCCGCCCTTGATGAATGGATGAAGGATGTCGCGCCGAGCACCGAATTGCGGCAATGGTTTGGCCACGATCCGGGGCGCTGGGTGGAATTTCAGCGCAAGTACAAGGCCGAATTGCGGCAGCATGGCCCGGACCTCGACCGCATCCGCGATCTGGCCAGAACGCAGGCGGTCACGCTCGTCTATTCCGCCCGGGACGAGGAGCATAACGACGCGGTCGTTCTGCGGGACGTGCTGCTGGCATGAACGGGATGCGCGCAGGATGACGAAGCGTTTCAGGATCGGTGATCGTGTGAGCTGGAATTCCGAGGCCGGGCGGATTTCGGGCAGGATCATCGCCATCCATACCTGCGATTTCGATTACAAGGGCCACACGCACCGGGCGAGCGCAGACGATCCCCAATACGAGATCAGGAGCGACAAGACCGATCATATCGCAGCCCAGAAAGGCGGCGTTCTGAGTTTGCACATCGGTTAAGGCGCGTTTGCGCCGTTTGCGCTATTCTGCCGGGATGAGAGAGCCCGTCTTTCACGCTTTCGCCCCGCCGGTCCGCGCGCCATCGCCATTGCGCCGGGCGATCACCGCCGCTTATCGCCGGCCGGAGGCGGAATGCGTGCTGCCGCTGTTGGAGCAGGCGACGCTGCCAGCGGATATGGCGGCGGCTATCCGGGAAACCGCACGTCGGCTTGTCACGGCATTGCGGGCAAAGCGGGGCGGAAGCGGTGTCGAGGCGCTGATGCAAGAATTCGCGCTGTCGAGCGAAGAAGGGGTGGCGCTGATGTGTCTCGCCGAAGCGCTGCTCCGCATTCCAGACACGGCCACGCGCGATGCCCTGATCCGCGACAAGATCGCGCATGGCGATTGGAAGGCGCACCTCGGCAGCGGGCGTTCGCTGTTCGTCCATGCCACGACCTGGGGGCTGATCGTCACGGGCAGGCTGCTGGACGGTGTCAACGACCGGGGCCTTTCGGCGGCGCTCAATCGTTTGATCGCGCGGGCGGGCGAACCGGTGATCCGCAGCGCGGTCGATCTGGCGATGCGCACGATGGGGGAGCGTTTCGTGCTGGGCGAGACGATTGGCGAAGCGCTCGGCCGTGCCCGCGCCATGGAAGCCAGAGGATTCACCTACAGCTACGATATGCTGGGCGAAGCGGCGATGACGGCGGCGGATGCGGCGCGCTATTACCGGGATTACGAAAACGCGATCCATGCCATCGGCAGAACTGCGGCGGGTCGGGGCATTTTTGAAGGGCCGGGCATCTCGATCAAGCTGTCGGCGCTGCACCCGCGCTATACGCGCAGCCAGGCGGAGCGGGTGATGGGCGAACTGTTGCCCCGGGT
>CAYXMY010000069.1:0-15365 GCA_964466155.1 uncultured Caenibius sp.
ATGCTACTTTTGCCGGGAAAAGGGCCGGGGCGGAATATTCGCCCCGGCCCTTTCGTTTTGAAGTCAGTCTGGCGATAGCCGGTCAGGCAGTGTCGATCATCACGATTTCACCCTCTTCCAGCGCGGTTACGTGCGCTGATGGCGACTGGGGAGAGAGGTCGCGTTAGGGAAGTAGCGCCATGCAGCAGGCAATAAAAACGCTGGCCGATCCGCTGGAGCAGGCGATCCGCCGCGCGCTGGCGGAAACGGCGCATCGCCCGCTGGTGCTTGGACTTGCCGGTGCGCAGGGCAGCGGCAAATCGACGCTCGCCGCGGCTTTGCATGGCCGCCTGACGGAAAGCGGCGTGGCGGCGGCGGTGCTGTCGCTTGACGATTTGTACCTTACCCGCGCGGAGCGGGAGAGGCTGGCGCGGGAAGTGCATCCCCTGCTGCGCACGCGCGGCGTGCCGGGCACGCACGATGTCGCGCTTGGGCTGCGCACGCTCTGGGCGCTGGAACGCGGGGAAGCGGCGGCGCTGCCCCGCTTCGACAAGGCGCGGGACGACCGTGCGCCCCGCGCCGCATGGGGATGCGCCCCGGCGGATACGCAAGTGCTGTTGTTCGAAGGATGGTGCGTGGGCGCGAGGCCGCAAGCGGCGGCCGATCTTGTGCAGCCCGTCAACGCATTGGAGCGGGACGAGGACCGGCAAGGATCATGGCGGCGTTATGTGAACGATGCGCTGGCGGGGGATTATCGGCGCCTGTTCGCGCGGACCGATGTGTCGGTCTTTCTGGCCGCGCCCGATTTCGCCACGGTGTTCGGCTGGCGCAAGCAGCAGGAGGATGCCTTGCGCGCCCGCGTGGGGGCGTCTGCGCCGGGGGTGATGAGCGATGCCGAGCTGGCCCGCTTTATCCAGCACTACGAGCGGCTGACCCGCTTCATGCTGGCCGATATGCCGCCCCGGGCGGATGTGCTGGTGAAACTGGCGGCCGACCGTTCGGTAACGGAAATGGCCTTGCGGTTATGACAACGGGGAAAGGGGGTGGGCCTTGGCCCACCCCCCAAACCGGTCAGAACGAGAAGCCGACGTCGATCCCGTACGTGGCGGGATCGCCGTAGGAAATCGCCGAGCTTGCATAGCCAGCGAGAATCGAGCCGGAACCGATCACGAAGCCGGGGTAGCGCTTGTCGAAGATGTTCTTGCCCCACAGACCGATGGTCACGTTCTGGCCGCTGCCACGATCGATCGAGTAGGAAAGCCGCGCATCGACGAGGCCATAGCTCTTGTTGATCGGTGCATCGCGGCCCATCGGGACGGACGGACCGTCGCCCGCAGTGGTATAGACCTTGTCCTTCCAGGTGTAGGAGACGTTGGCCGACAGTTCGCCAGGGCCCACTTCGCCGAAATTCATGTCCGCCGACAGGCGCACGCTGTGCTTGGGCGTGAAGGGCAGGACGAAGTAGCCCGAGATATCGTC
Organism: uncultured Caenibius sp.; assembly: GCA_964466155.1. Lineage (GTDB taxonomy): Bacteria > Pseudomonadota > Alphaproteobacteria > Sphingomonadales > Sphingomonadaceae > Caenibius. Next base: position 1,459 of record CAYXMY010000069.1, read on the forward strand.
ACCCACCGCCACAGGGGATGCCTTGTTGACAAGAGGATCGAAGATCGAGCCTGCCGGTGCCTTCACACCGCGGATCTTGGACGTGGTGTAGGAATAGTTGGCCTGCAGCGTCAGCCCCTTGACCGGGACGGCAGTGATGTCGGCTTCGATCCCCTTCACCGTGGCCTTGCCCGCGTTGAAGGTATCGGCGAGCGAAGCATCCGCCGCATCGGCCGAAATGTTGAGCTGCAGATCCTTGTACTTGGCGACATAGGCAGCCAGGTTCACGCGCAGGCGGCGGTCAAGCAGGTCGGACTTGAGGCCGATTTCGTAGCTGGTCACCGATTCCGGCCCATAAGTGCGGGTGAAAGTCGGCGATGCTTCGTTGGAGCCGCCCGCCTTGTAGCCGGTCACCATCTTGGCATAGAGCGAGGTGTTGTTCGTCGGGCGATAGGCCAGCGTGAAGGACGGGTTGAACTTCTTGCTCTTGACGTCGGTCGCGCCGTACACCGGGTCCAGATCGTAATAGAAACCAGGCCCATAGAGGCCGCGATAGACCAACGGCGAAACAGCGCCGGTGAAGATGGTCTGGCTGCGTACCCTCTGTGCCGTGCGCTTGTCGGAGGTGTAGCGTGCACCCACCGTCAGGTCGAGTTTGCCATCGGCAAAGTTCGGGGTGTAGGTGATCTGGCCGAACGCGGCCTTGGACGTGGATTTGGCCGAAGTGTAGCGGTCGTTCAGCAGCGCCTGGGGAAGCTGGGAGTCGGGGTCGATTCCGATGCCGATATCGACGGTTTCGAAGTGGTTCGCCTTTTCGTGGAAGTAATAGAGGCCGAGCACGTACTTGATCTGATCGCCGAAGTTACCGACCGCCTGGAATTCCTGCGTGTAGGTTTTCGACTTGATCTTATCCACGGAATAGAACGGGGCGAGGAACGCCTCGGTATAGTCCTGATACGTGCTGTAGTTGATGTGACGATAAGCGCTGAGCGAACGCAGCGTCAGGCTATCCGAAACCCGGAATTCGCCGATCAGCGTGTGCCCGTCGGACTTCACATGGCTGTAGGGCAGGTAAACCGGACGATAGGACCGCTTGGCATCGGCGGTGTAGCCGGGGAAGAGGAGCGGAGCGTAAGGGCTTTCGGTGACATAGCGGACCGGCGTGGTGCGCTGGTTGGCGTAATCGCCCGAATAGTCGATGGTGATATTGTCGGTCGGTTCGAACCGCACGGCCCCGCGGAAGGCGTATTTGCGGTCAGACTGGAAATCGTGCGCATCGGGCACGCCCGTCGTATCCTTGGCGTTCTTCGCCCAGCCATCGCGATTGCTGTACAGGCCGGTCAGCTTGACCGAGAACGGGCCGAACGCTGGCAGGTTGAGATTCACCAGCGCGCGGCGATAGCCGTAATTGCCGAGCGAAAGCTGGCCGGTCGCGCCCAGTTCGCCCGTGGGCTTCTTGGTGATGATGTTGACCGCGCCGCCGGTGGTGTTGCGGCCATAAAGCGTGCCCTGCGGGCCGCGCAGCACTTCGACGCGTTCCACATCGGCAAGGTCGAAGGTCGATGCCTGCGGACGCGACTGGTAAATGCCATCGACATAGAGGCCGACGCCGCCGTCGGACGTGATGATGTTCGGATCGCCCACGCCTTGTCCGCGCATATAGAGCACGAGCGTGGTGGAAGAGCTGGGATAAGGCGCGAAGTACAGGCTCGGGGTGGCCTGGACCACGCCCGTAATGTCCTTGATGCCTGCGGTTTGCAGCGCCTGCGCAGTCAGTGCGGTGATCGCGATCGGGGTGCGCTGGAGATTTTCCGCGCGCTTCTGCGCGGTGACGACGATTTCCTCGACCCCGCCGCTGGGGGTGGCAACCGGTGCCGGTGCTTCCTGCGCCAGTGCCGGTGCGGCGAACATCATCGATGCCAGTATGGTGCTCGTGCGAAAACTCGATGCCAAAGTCATGGCCCTCAACTCCCTTGAACAAAAACTTAGTTGCCCGCGCGTTCTCACCCATGTGGAGCAGCGGGCAGCTCGATGGCTGCGGGGCCTATCACAATTGCCGACGAAATATAGCCGAACGGCGGGAAAGCGTGACATTGTGGTGGGCGTGTGTTGCATCTTTGCAGCAGTTATTGCGCGCGTGACGGCTTGCGCGATTTTCGCCGCAAAACCTTGCTTTTCCCGGACTTGTTTCACCTTCTGCGGCACGGGTGGGCAAAGAGGTTTCGCGTTCCACTAATCATTCCGCGCAAGGTGCAGGGATCGTGGATGATCGTGCCAATGGGGTGGCCTTGAACGTGGGAATTCATTTAACGCATTATTGTAAAAGGAAATAATATTCGTTCCATGGTCTGCGATAACAGCTTGAACCGGTTATGGTGAGACCGGGAGGTGGGCTCCTACCTGCCGTGCCTTTGCAATTGAGCCGTCATTTTTAATCAGGCCATAAATCCTGTGCGGTGGCCGTCTCATCGAAGCGATAAGGCCGGTTTGGGCAAGCGGAGCTGCCGCTGCGGTTGCACATTGTAAAATCCGGGGCGCGTTTATAGATTCGACCGGAACAAGCGGCAGAACCGGTTGGGATCGTACCCGTGGGAACGGTCGTTGCAGGATATCTGCCCGCATGATGGGAGGCCAGAAACGGCATGAGCATTCGTCCGTTCACAATCGATATTCCGCAATCCCGGCTGGACTGGATCGCCCGTCGGCTGGACGAGGCGCAATGGCCCGATCCGGCAGAGGGGGAGGCGTGGGCCTATGGCGCGAGTACGGCGGCCATGCGCGATCTGGTTGATCACTGGCGCACATCTTACGACTGGCGCGCGCGGGAAGCGGCGATGAACCGGTTTCCCCATTTCCTCATCGATGTGGAGGTCGACGGGGTGGCCTATACCGTCCATTGCATCCATGTCGTGGGCAAGGGGCCGGACCCCAAACCGGTGCTGATCACGCATGGCTGGCCGGGATCGTTCGTCGAATTCCTGGAGATCATCGATCCGCTGACCGATCCCGCCGCGCATGGCGGCGATGCCGCCGATGCATTGACGCTCGTGATCCCTTCGCTGATCGGATACGGCTTTTCCTCCAAACCGGCCCGGCCCATCGGCCCGCGCACGATTGCCCGGGCGTTCGATCGGGCGATGCAGCAGCTCGGCTATCCCCGTTATATCGCGCAGGGCGGGGACTGGGGCTCGTCCGTGTCCGGCTGGCTCGGTTACGAGGCGGAAGGGTGCGAAGCGATCCATCTCAATTTCACCTTCGGCTGGACCCGCCCCGACGCGCACCCCGAAACCGAGGAGGAAATCGCCGCCGCCACAAACCTTGGCGGTATCTGGCAGAGGGAAGGCGGCTATATGGCGATCCAGTCGACCAAGCCGCAATCGCTCGCCTTTGCCATGGCCGACAGCCCGCTGGGCGTGGCGGCTTGGATTCTGGAGAAATTTCGCGGCTGGTCGCAATTGCCCGACGGCGATCTCTGGGCCGTCTATGCGCGCGATCACGTGCTCGACAACATCATGGTCTATCTGGTGACGGGCACGTTCGGCACGGCGGCATGGCTCTATCGCGGCGTGTTCGACGAGCCGGTGCCCGCCGGGGCGCGGGTGGAAAAGCCCGTGGGGGTGGCGAACTTCCCCGGCGAAATGGCGCGCTTCCCCCGGTCCACGGTGGAAAAGAGCTTCAACGTGGTGCGCTGGGTGGATCTGCCGCGCGGCGGGCATTTCGCGGCGATGGAACAGCCCGCGCTGTTTACGGAGGAATTGCACGCGTTCGTGCGCGAGCTGCGCTGAACCCCGGACTAGCGCGCGTTCATGGCCGCTGCGCCGTGTAATCGGGCCGCACGACGCCGACTTCGGCGGCGTAGCGGTCCCAGGCCTGCTGCAATCGCCGGAACAGGGCGGGCTTCGCCGCGCTCAGATCGCGGGTTTCGCCGGGGTCGCGGGCGATGTCGAACAGCTGCCACCGGCCATTGCCGATATCGGTGATCTTCCAGTCACCCTGCCGCAGCGCGCGAGAACCGAACAGTTCGACGCCATAGGCATCGCGCGGGCCGTAGACATACTTCGCCTTGCCGGTGAGATAGGGCACCCAGCTCCTGCCCCGGATCGGCTCTACCGCGTGCCCCTGGAACTGGCCCCTGGGCTGGGGCAGATGGGCCAGATCGAGGAAAGTGGGCACGACATCGGCCACGGAGAGGAACGCGCCCGCCACGGGCTTGCGCTGCCCGAGCCCCTTGCCGGTGAGGAACGCGGCCGTGCGAATGCCGCCCTGGCTGGCATAAGTCTTGTAGAGCCATGCGGGCGCGGTCGCCGCCTGCGCCCAGCCCGGGCCATAGGCGACAAACGAGGTGGCCGCGCCGCGATTGGCGAACCGGTTGTCCGCCGCATCGGCGATGCGCTTGTAGCCCGCCGCTTTGGTGCCGGAGAAATCGACGCCTTCCGCGCCGTTGTCGGACAGGAACAGGATCACGGTGTTGTCGTACTCGCCCGTCTCCTTGAGCGCCTCGATCACGCGGCCGACATTGCGGTCCAGCCGGTCGACCATCGCGGCGTAGATTTCCATGTCGCGCGCCGCGCTGTGTTTCGCGTCGGGGGAAAGCTGTTCCCAGGCGTGCGCGGATGGTTCGGGCTCGTGCGCGATCACGGCGGGATCGAGCAGGCCCAGCTCCACCTGCCGCTTCAGCCGTTCGCGCCGCAGCACGTCGAAGCCCGCATCGTAGCGGCCGTGATACTTGGCGATATCCTCGGGCCGGGCCTGCAGCGGCCAGTGCGGCGCGGTGAATGCGAGATAGGCGAAGAACGGCTTGGTCCCGTCGCTGCCCGCCTGGGTGCTTTTCAATTGCGCGATCAGCCTGGTGGCGAAAATGTCGGAGGAATAGAAATCGCCCGGCAGGCTGGCCAGCGTCCGGCCGTCTTCCGTATAAGTCGCGCCGAACGTGCGATTGCCTTCTGCCGGATCTTGCGTCAGGCCGAGGCCGAAATGGTTGTGCCCGCCCTGCAGCAGTGCGAACGTGTGCTGGAAACCGCGCGCATGCGGGTCCTGCTCCGGCGTCAGGCCGAGATGCCACTTGCCTGCCATCAGCGTGCGATAGCCGCCCGCCTGCAACAGTTCGGGCAGCGTCGCCACCGTGGCGGGCAGATAACCTTCGTAGCCCGGCTTGCCGCGCTGGTTGGGGGCGAGCGCTTCGGCCATCGTGCCCAGCCCGGCGCGGTGGTTGTCCGTCCCCGTCAGCAACATGGCGCGGGTGGGCGAACAGGCGGGCGTGGTGTGAAAATCGCTGAAGCGCACGCCATCGGTGGCCAGGGCATCCAACTGGGGCGTGGCGATTTCGCCGCCGAACGCGCCGAGATCGGAATAGCCGAGATCATCGGCCACGATGACGAGGAAGTTGGGCCTTGCCGCGTCCCTGGCCTGCGCTGCGCTGGAAAGGGGGCTGGGAAGGGCGCCGGAAAGTGCGGTGGCGGCGGCAAGGGCAAGAAGCAGATGGCGCATCGCGGGGGCCTCCGAAAAGCAAGGGAAAAGAGCGGCTGCTTGCAGGCGGCGGCGCTATCTGCTCGCCTGTAAGACAGGTTCGTTGGCAGGGATTATAGCGTGGCTGCGGCACCCGTCGATGGCGCCCGGCATATCGTCCACCACGGATGGGGGGATTGGGTCCAGCCCGTATTGGCAAACGAGACAATCGCCACCGCAAAAGACCGGTTTACATTATTATACTCAAGTATAATATTTCGAATCATCGGACAAAGAAAACGGGAAAGCGATGGGTATGGCGAACAATCCGGCGAAAGTGCTGACGGGCAAAGTGGCGGTGGTCACCGGGGCCAGCCGGGGGATAGGGGCTGCGATTGCGCGGCGGTTCGCGGCGGAAGGCGCGGCGGTGGCGATTGTCGCCCGCACGGTGGAGCCCGGAGGCAAGCTGGAAGGATCGTTGCGGGAAACGGCGGAGCTGATCCGCGCGGCAGGCGGGCAATGCCACATGATCCAGGCCGATCTGGCCGATCCCGAAAGCCGCGCACGGATCGTCCCCGAAACGGTCGCGCAGTTCGGCCGTCTCGATATTCTGGTCAACAATGCCGCCTGGGCGCGGTTCATGCCGATCTGGGAGGCGAGCCCGCGCCACATGCATCTCGCTTTCCAGATGAACGTGATCGCCCCGCACGAACTGTCGCAGCAGGCGCTGCCGCATCTGAAGGAACAGGGGCAGGGCTGGATTCTCAACATCAGCAGCGCATCGTCCGGCCTTCCGGGCGCCGCGCCCTATGACCGCGCGGACCGCTTCACGCAGTACAACCGCGAAGGGGGCGTCACCGTTTACGGTACGTCCAAGGCAGCGATGAACCGGTTGACGGCGGGCTGGGCCATCGAACTGGCGGGCAGCGGAATTGCGGTCAATTCGCTGGCCCCGGTCGGCGCGGTTGCCAGCGAAGGTGCGCTCGCTATCGCCAACTGGGACGAGCGCGACCATATCGAACCGGTCGAAGCGATGGCCGAAGCCGCGCTGCAACTGTGCTGGCGCCCGGCCGATGAACTCTCGGGCGAAGTCATCTGCAGCCTGCCTCTGCTGGAGCGTCTGGGCGTCCCCATCCGCACGCTGGCGGGCGATGCGGAGATCGCCGCCGCCTGAGCGTTATCCCCCCTGTTCGGCCACCGCGCGCAGATAATGCGCGCGGCCCGAACGGATCAGGAGAATCCCGGCGGGAATGGCGATGGCGCCGATGAGGGCAATTGCCTGACCGACCGCGAGAGCGTTCGCGAAGATATGATCGGTGGCCAGCGCGACGAGCAGCGGGCCAAGGCCGAGCCCAATCGCATTGTTGACGATCATATACACTGCCGAAACCCGCCCGCGCAGATCCGGGGGGGTCATGAGTTGCAGCGCGGCAGCGGTCACCCCGCTCCACGTCGCGCCGAAAATGCTGAACAGCAGCACGCCCGCCAGCGCGATTGGGCGGGTCGGGGCGAGGCCCATGACAAGGCCTGCGATCAGGAAGCACACGCCAATGGCCGGGCCGACGATGAATGGCGCATCGATGCGGCCGCGTTTGACCAGGCGGTCATTTATCGTGCCCGCGGTTAGCGTGCCGATGGTGCCGAACACGATGGTGCACAGCCCGATAATCAGGCCGATGATATGGATCGGCATATGGTGGACGCGGATGAGATAGGTCGGCAACCAGGAGCCCGCGCCGAACCCGAACAGCGAAAGCAGGCCGAACCCGCCCATGATCGCCGCATAGGCACGAAACTGGCGGCGAAGCTGGCGGCCGAGCCCGGTCGTGCCATCCGCTTGCAGCGCTGCCGGGGCCTTGCGCCGCACGGGTTCGCGCAGGAACAGCATCAGCAGCGAGAATAGCAGGCCGGGCAGGCCGACGACGATGAAGACCATCTGCCATGGACGGATATCGCCGATCAGCGGCATATGCGTGGACTGTGCGGTCATCGACGCTTCGATCACATAACCGCCGATGAGCGAGGCGAGGCCGGAGCCGACCACCACCCCGATCCCGAAGACGGACATCGCCCGCGCCAGTTGCTGCGGGCGGAAATAATCGGTGATCATCGAATAGGCGCCGGGACCCAGTGTGGCCTCGCCCACCCCCACGCCCATGCGGGCGAGCAGCAACTGGGCGAAGTTGGTGGCGAGCCCGCAACTGGCGGTGAACAGCGACCATGCGGCAACGCCGAAGGCAATGAGCGCCTTGCGCGAAAAGCGATCGGCAATCGCACCCATCGGCAGGCCGAGTATGGCGAAGAAGAACGCGAAGGCGGGGCCGATCAGAATGCTCATCTGCGTGTCGGTCAGATGTAGATCGCGTTTGATCGGCTCGACCATCAGTGCCAGAATCTGCCGGTCGATGAAGGAGCAGGCATAGAGCGCGCTAAGCACGCCCACGGCAAACCAGGCGCGCAGCCCGCCTTTGCCCGGTTCATCATGATCGGTCATCTCAGTTGACATTGTTTTCATGCCGCTGTGTCCCTCTCGCCCGGTCCCGTCCGTGTCTGCATCGTCTGTTCTTTTTGGCAGTACATTGCAGGGAATAGCAGGCATAGGGCGCAAATCAAGAATGACTCGGCTTGTGTCCCGATGCCAACTGTGATCTAAAATCGGGTGGAGAGGTTTGTATAAATGACTACCGGGTTGATGATTGACATTGCAACGGCCGGTTGGTGGCAGCATGAGGATGCGCAGGCGGCGCTGGATGGCGTCGCGCGGCTGGTCCCGCTGTGGTCGGAAGCGGATATGGATGCGGCCGGGCCTGCCCTGGCCGATGTCCGGGGAATGCTGGCCTATACCGGTGGAATGCCGATCACCCGCGATGTGATCGCACGCTTGCCCGCGCTGGAGATCGTCGTCGTCAAGGGGGCCGGGGTCGATACCGTCGATGCGGCGGCAGCGGCGGAGCGTGGCATCGTGGTGCGCAATTGCCCGGCTGCCAATACGGAAGATGTCGCCGAACTTGCCTTCGGCCTGTTGCTGGCCGCCGGGCGCGGGATCGTGTCCGCCGATGCGCATATCCGGCAAGGGGAATGGGTGAACGTCACCAGCCACCGGATCAGCGGGCGGACGCTGGGTCTGTTCGGCATGGGCAATATCGGGCGTGCGGTGGCGCGGCGGGCGGAAGCCTTCGGTATGCCGGTGCTCTACACCTCCCGTTCGGTGCAGCCCGATCTGCCGTATCGTTTCGTGCCCGATGTGCGCGAACTGGCGGCGCAGGCCGATTGTCTGGTGGTTGCAGCCCCCGCCGTTGCCGAAACCCACCATGCGATTGATCGGGAAGTGATGGCGGCCCTAGGGCCGCAAGGGGTGCTGGTGAATATCGCCCGGGGCAGCCTAGTCGACGAAGAAGCGCTGATCGCCTGCCTTGCCGATGGGCGGCTGGGCGCGGCGGGACTGGACGTGTTCGCCGATGAACCGCGTGTGCCGGAAGCCCTGCGGGCGCTGCCCAATGTCGTGCTCAGCCCACACAACGGGGCCAATACGCATGAAGCGTTGGCCGCTGTTCTGGTCAAAGCGGTGGCAACCTTGCGGGAACATTTCGGACTCGCCCCATAACCACCCATCCGCCGGGAAGAGGAGAGAAGGCCATGGAAACAGTTTCTGCCGTATCGCGCACCGGCCCCGTGCCGGCCAAGATCGCCAGCATCCTGCCTGAACAGCAGGAAGGTTTCGTCACCCCCCGGCAATCGACGGTGGAGGAGGAGCGTCTTTCGCGCAAGCAACGCCTTGCCGCCGCTTACCGCATATTCGGCCGCTTCCGATTCGACATGGGCGGGGCCGGGCACATCACCGCCCGCGATCCCGAATGGCCGGACCATTTCTGGGTCAACCCGTTCGGTGTCCATTTCACCAAGATCCGGGTATCCGATCTGATGCTGGTCAACCACCAGGGGGAAATCGTGCAGCCGCCCCGGCATGTGCGGCCATGGCTCAACCGTGCGGCCTTCGCCATTCACAGCCGCCTGCATCTGGCCCGCCCGGATGTGATCGCGGCGGCGCATTCGCATTCGCTTTATGGCAAGGCCTTTTCCAGCCTCGGCCAATTGCTCGAACCGATCAGTCAGGATGCTGCGGCGTTCTATGAAAATCATGTGCTGTTCGACGATTTTACCGGGGTGGTTTACGATACATCGGAAGGGGATCGGATCGCTGCCGCGCTGGGGGACAAGCCCGCCGCGATCCTGATGAACCATGGGTTGCTGACTGTGGGTGAATCCGTCGAAGCGGCGATCTGGCGCTATCTTTCGATGGAGAACGCCTGTCAGGCGCAGTTGCTGGCGCAATCGGCGGGTGCGATCCGGCCCATGGCGCCCGAAGTGGCACGGCACACCCGTTCGCAGATCGGCGACGAATGTACGGCTTACTGCTGCTTCCAGCCCTATTGGGAATGGATCACCGCCGAAGAACCGGACCTGTTCGATTGAGAGGACGAATGCTGGTGGAAGGCATGACGATCTGTAATGGCGCTTGGCGGCATTGTAGTCTGGGCCTCTGCGCATGAAACTGGCGCCGAGTGCCGAACAATCCGCGTTCGAAGATGGGCTGCGGCGGGCGCTGGCTGGGCCGCCGGCGGACGATACGGATGCGCAATGGCGTCATCTGGCGAATCTCGGCGTTACGGGGATGGGCATTCCGGAGGAGCACGGCGGCAGCGGCGGCGGGCGGGATGAAATCGCCATTGCCGCCCGCGTTCTGGGGGAAGCGGGCTGGCGTACTCCCTTTGCGGGCACGGTCGGCTTCGCTGCTAGCGTCCTCGCAGGTGGGATGGAGAGTGATTGCACCGGGCTGCTGCGCGAGATTGCGGCGGGCGCGTTGCGGGTCGCGCCGGTGGTGGCGGAATGGCAACCGGGCTTCGGCGTGCAGCGGACGGAAGCCGGTTATCGCCTCTCGGGTAACCTCACCCTCGTGCCGGATGGCGGCTGGGCCGATGCTTTCCTGATTGATGCGGTCGATGCAGCGGGTATGCGCATGGCCTTGTGGATGCGGGCCGATACGCCGGGCCTTTCCGTGAAACTGGTGCCGGTGATCGACGGTTCACTGGCGGCCGATCTCGCATGCGATGGGGTTGTCCTGCCGTTTTCCGCCTGTCTGGCCGAAGGTGCCCCTGCCGCCGCAGCATTGGATGGGGCTGCGGCGTTGTATCGAGTGGCGCGGACGTGGGAGACTGCCGCCGCGATTGGCGAACTGGTACGGATGACATGCGATCATGTGCGCACCCGCGAACAGTTCGGCCAGCCTTTGAGCGGATTTCAGGTTATCCAGCACCGTGTGGCGCGGATGAGTGTGCTGGCAGCAGAAGCGCGGGCCGCTGCCGCCTATGCGCAGGCGGAATGCGCCGCCCCGCCCCGCCGCCGCAATCGCGCGCTGTCCAGCGCCTTTATCCGCGTTGTCGAGATTGGCGAGCATGTGGCGCGCGAAGCGGTACAATTGCACGGGGCCATTGGCTTTACCGAGGAATGCGGCATTTCCCGCCCCTTCAAGGCAGTGTTCGCTTTCGCCCGCGAAGGGTGCGGGCTGGCGTGGCACAAGCGGCGTCTCGCCGCGATTATGCGGGATATAGAGGAAGCAGGGCGCTCGCTCGCCTGCGCGCCGCAGCCGGAGTGTGGCAGCGATAGCATGTCGCTCGACCTCACGCCGGAGGAGGAGGCGTTCCGGCAGGGGGTGGATGCCTTCGTCGCCGGAGCGCTGGATGACGAATTGCGCCGGGGTGCCCGGCTGGCAGTGGGCGTTTTCCCGGAGCCGGACGTCGCCGGGCTATGGCATCGCAAACTGTACGGGCAAGGCTGGATCGCGCCCTATCTCCCGCCGGAAGCGGGCGGCACGGGTTGGACGCCGGTGCAGGCCTATCTTTTCGAACATGCCTGCGCGCGGGGCGGGGCGCCTTCGCTCCAGCTTCAGGGGCTGCGGATGCTCGCCCCCGTTCTGCTGCATTATGGCACGCCGGAGCAGGTCGCGCGCTATCTGCCGGGCATTCTCTCGGGCGACGACCTGTGGTGCCAGGGTTATTCCGAACCGGGCGCGGGGTCCGATCTGGCGGCCCTGCGCACCCGCGCGGTGGCGGATGGCGAAGACTATATCGTCAACGGATCGAAAATCTGGACCACGCAGGCCCAGCACGCCAGCCACATGTTCGCACTGGTGCGTACTTCGCAGGAAGGGCGGCGGCAGGACGGGATCAGCTTCCTGCTGATCGATATGGCAACGCCTGGGATAGAGGTTCGCCCGATCCGGACCCTGGCCGGGGAACTCGAATTCAACGAAGTGTTCTTCGACAATGTCCGCGTGCCGCGTGCCCATCTCCTCGGCGTGGAAAACGGCGGTTGGGAATGCGCGAAGTACCTGCTCGATTTCGAACGGGGCGGTAGCACCGTTTCAGGCCCGTTACGGGCCTATTTCGCGCGGGCTGTAGCCGCCTTGAAAGAGGGGGACGATACGCTGGACGAACGGCTTGCCAGCGTGGCGGCGGCGCTCGATGCGCTGGAAATGGGCGAATTGCTGGCGATGGCGCAGACCGACAGCGGCGCACCGGGCCATGTCGCGGCATCGGCGCTGAAACTGCGCATGGCCGAAGTGCGCCAGCAGATCGGTGCACTGGCGGCCGACGCGCTGGGCAGGGATGCCCTGCGCTGGCCTGCGGATCGCCCGCTCCACCATCAGCCGGTGGCCGGTTTCGCGGAAGAGTGGTGCGGAGCCATCGTGCCCAATCATTTCAACGATCTGGCCTATTCGATCTTCGCCGGATCGAGTGAAATCCAGCTATCGATCATCGCCAATGCATTGGGCCTGCGGGGAGGGCGGAAATGAGTGACGGACCGCAAGGGCAGGCGGCGCTTCGCCCCTTGCTCGATCCCCAAAGCGTTGTAATTATTGGTGCGACGCCGGAACTGGGGCGCATCGGCGGTATCCCGCTGGCCGGACTGCTGGCGCATGATTTCCCGCGTGAGCGTATCCTGCTGGTCAATCCCAAGTATGACGCCATCGAGGGGATACCATGCTATCCCGATATCGCATCGCTGCCATGGGTGCCCGATCTTGCAATCGTTGCTGTGGCGGCCCCGATTGCTGTGGCCAGCCTCCATGCGCTCGACACGTTGGGCGTGCCCGCCGCAGTGGTGTTTGCGGCGGGTTTCGGGGAAGACCCGACGGATAGCGGCGCCCGGCTCGAAGCGGACCTGCGTGCTTTCCTCGCGCAAAGCACGATGCGCGTGGCCGGGCCGAATACGATGGGCGTGGCCAATATTCGCGAAGGGATTTGTGCTTCTTTCCTAACCACGCTGGCAGAAGATTTGCCCAAGGGGCCACTGGCGCTGATCGGGCAGAGCGGCAACAGCGTCAGCATGATGGCCGCCGATGCCCGTGATTTCGGGCTGGGCATGTCCTACTTCGTCTCGACCGGTAATGAGACGAGTGTCGAATTCAGCCGTTATTGCGAACATTTCCTGGCCGATCCGGGCACCGGTGCGGTGCTGGGCTATTGCGAACAGTTGCGCGATGGCCCTGCGTTTCTCGATGTCGCGGTCAGGTTGCGCGAAGCGGGCAAGCCGATGTTTTTGGCCAAGGTCGGCCGTTCGGACAAGGCGCGCGAGGCGACCTTGTCGCACACCGGGGCGATGGCGGGCAACGCCGCGGTGCACGATGCGGTGTTCGGCCAACTGGCCATCGCCGCCTGCCGCGATCCGGCGGAAGTGATGGACATGGCGCGGCTGTGGGCGACAGGCGCGAACGTCATCCGGCCGGGCGTCTGCATCGTTTCCTTATCGGGGGCCGGTTGCGCCTTTCTGGCCGACATGTTCGCCGATGCGGGTGTGCCTGTGCCGTCTCTCTCTTCCACGGCACAGGCCGCCTTGCGCGCAATCATCCCGAGCTATGGCATGGTCAGCAACCCGATCGACCTGACGGGCAATGTGATCAACGACATGAGCCAGCTTCGCGCGGTGATGGACGTGCTGGCGACGGTGGAGGAGGTCGACTGCATCGTGATCTATATCATGGGTTCCCTGCTGGATGCAGCGGCGCCCATTCTGATGGAGATGCGCCAGAAAACGGATAAGCTGATCGTCGCGCTCGACCCGTCGCATGCGCAATCGGCCCCGGCCTTGCGGGCGGCGGGGGTGGAGGTTTTCACCGATAGCCTGCGGACCGCCGCCAGTCTCGCTACGTTCCTTGCATGGCGCAAGGCATGCGCCGCTCCGCTATGGCGGCCGCGCGCTCTGCCGCCCTCGCCGATGCCGGGCTGGGTGGGCGATCTGGTGCGGGATGGGCGCCGCACGCTCAACGAAGCGGAAGTGAAGCGATTGCTGGCAGATGCCGGAATTCCCGTCGTCAGGGAAGCGGTGGCGGCGAGCGAAGCGGATGCAGTGCAGGCCGCCGATGCGATTGGCTATCCCATCGCGCTCAAATTGCTGAGCAACGACATCCCGCACAAAAGCGATAT
>CAYXMY010000070.1:0-15251 GCA_964466155.1 uncultured Caenibius sp.
GGAACTGCTCGCAGGCATTCCTTCCATCGTTTACGGCATGTGGGGGCTGTTCGTCCTAGCGCCATGGTTTGCGGACCATGTTCAGATGCCGCTGATGATGAGCGTGACGCCCGGTTCCTGGCTCGACCGGCTGTTTTCGGGGGTGCCCAACGGGGCCAATATCTTCACGGCTTCGCTGATCCTTGCCGTGATGATCCTGCCTTATATCGCAACGGTGTTTCGCGAACTGCTGCTGTCCGTCCCAACGCATGTGCGTGAAGCGGCTTATGGGGTCGGTTGCACCGCCTTTGAAGTCGTCCGCTCCATTATGCTGCCCTATATCCGCCGCAGTGCGATTGGCGCGGTCATGCTCGGGCTAGGACGCGCGTTGGGCGAAACCATGGCCGTCACCTTCATTATCGGCAATTCGCACGGTTATCCGACAAGCCTGTTCTCCTCCGGCTCGACGATTGCCTCCACGATTGCCAACGAATTCACCGAAGCGACCGGTGAAATGCATATCGCCTCGCTCACCGCGCTGGGTTTTGTGCTGTTCCTCATCACTTTCGCTGCGATTGCGGGTGCGCGATTGCTGCTCGGCGTGGAGCGTTATCGATGAGCCTCCTTGCATTCGACCGCTACACCCGGCGCAAGCTGGTGAACTACATCTTCGTCGCATTGACGACGGGGATGACTCTCTTTGCCGTTGGGGCCTTGTTTCTCATCCTCTATTCGCTGGTCGTGAACGGGATTGGTGGATTGAATCTGCATGTGTTCACCCTCGATCAGCCGCCTCCGGGTGTGGCAGGCGGGCTGCGCAATGCCCTGCTGGGTTCGGTGATTATTTGCGTGCTGGCCATGATCCTTGCCGTGATCGTCGGTATCCTCGCCGGGACATGGCTGGCCGAATATGGCGATGGCAGCAAACTGGCCGTGGTTGTCCGTTTCCTCAACGATGTGCTGCTGTCGGCGCCGTCGATCCTCGTGGGCCTGTTCGTCTATGAAGTGATGGTCCGGCCTTTCCAGGGTTTCTCCGCGCTCGCGGGGGCGGTGGCGCTGGCGTTCCTCGCCACGCCGGTGGTGACGCGCACGGCCGAAGATATCATGCGCTTGCAATCTCATGCCTTGAGGGAAGCGGGCATGGCTCTGGGTGCGGACAAGGGGCATGTGATCCGGGCGATAATCTGGCGCGTTTCGCGTCCCGGTCTCATGACGGGCGCTTTGCTCGGCTTTGCCCGCATCAGTGGGGAAACCGCGCCGCTGCTGTTCACCTCGCTCGGCAATCCGTTCCTCAGCTTCGACCTGACCCAGCCGATGGCGACCCTGCCGACCACGATCTTCCAGTTTGCGCTCAGCGCCTATGACGACTGGCGGAGCCTGGCGTGGGCCGGCGCCTTGCTGATCGCTGCGGCGGTTCTTTTCATAAATATCGTTGGGCGTGTCCTCACGCGCGGGAGTATCTACAAGTGACATTCGACGCAACGCTGGCCCAGCAGCCCGCAAAAATTGTCGAACCGCCGCAAGAGCGGGTGATCGACGTGCGCGGTCTCGATTTCTTCTATGGCAAGCAGCAGGCATTGTTCGGAATCGATCTGCCGATAGCGAGGAACAGGATCACCGCGCTGATCGGTCCATCGGGGTGCGGTAAGTCCACGCTTCTGCGCTGCCTCAACCGCATATACGATCTCTATCCGGGGCAGTATGCTGACGGGCAGATCCTGCTGGATGAAGAAGATGTGCTGCCATCCCGGCGGCAGCAGCGGAGCCAGGGGGGCAGAGGCAGCAGCGGGCAATCGGCGGCTGGCAACGATGTTACCCGGCTGCGGGCCAAAGTCGGCATGGTGTTCCAGCGTCCGACGCCGTTTCCGATGTCGATCTATGAGAATATCGCGTTCGGGGTGCGGCTGCATAAGCGCGTTTCCAAGGCCGATATGGATGGGATCGTGCAAAATGCGCTGACCCGGGCGGCCCTGTGGGATGAGGTGAAGGACAAGCTGCACCAGTCCGGCCTTGGCCTGTCCGGCGGTCAGCAGCAGCGTTTGTGCGTCGCGCGGGGCATTGCGGTGGAGCCAGAAGTTCTGCTGCTCGACGAACCGGCCTCCGCGCTCGATCCGCTATCTACCGCGAAGCTCGAAGCCACGCTGGTCGAACTCAAGGAAAGTTTTTCCATCGTGATCGTGACGCACAATCTCCAGCAGGCGGCGCGTATTTCCGATTACACGGCGTTCATGCTGTTGGGGCGCCTGATCGAATTTCGCCCCTCCGCCGATGCGTTCATCGCGCCTGAAACGGAAGCCATGCGCGATTATGTGACCGGGCGTTTCGGTTAGCAGCCTTATGCTCGTCGCCCCATCCGCATCGTGGTGGGGCGCCGAGTGTCAATCGTGAAGGGCAAGATACTGGCCCGGCTGTCAGGTGATCTTGGCTATCAGGGCGTTGTATTTGAGTTGCCGGACGGCGACTGACGTTTCGACGTGATGCACGCCGGGCAGCACAAGGATGCGATTGGAAGCGAGTTCGGCAAGCTCGTCCAACTCCTCGAACAGACACATGGCGAGGATGTTGAACGTTCCCATGGTCAACAACACGGCATTGATCGGCGACATCTGCCCGATGATTTCAGCCAGTTCGCGCTGGCGAACGGCTTCCGCCTGCACGCGAATCTTGCCGAGGCGCGATTTCGACGCCAGTTCGAGGCCGGTAATCGCCGTGAAGCTGATGAGCCCGTCCTGCTGAAGCTTTTTGATTCGGCAACGGACGGTGCCTTCTGTCACGCCCAGTTCCGATGCGATGCGGCGGTTGGATACGCGCGCATCGCCGGCGAGCAGCGCGATCAGCTGACGATCCAGGTCATCGATCGGGGAATCCGTCATGGCTTATCCGTCACTCGTTTCCAGTGATGGAGCGTTGTCGCCGCATGCGGGAACGAGAAGATTGGCAGAATTCCGCAGCATAAAGTTTGCGTAACCAATTCCGTTTCCTACTACGCGAATGGCTAATCTGGCGGTGCAGTTTCCGCAAGGCAAGCAGAAATAGGAAATATCTGTTACAAGTCCCTTGCCATTCGCCGGTGGATGGCATGTTGTACAGAGCAATGCGGCACGAATCTGTCAGTTCAGCGATGGTTGCGCTCTTGCGGCGGGAATTGCGCCAGGCGGGTTGGACGGCCCGGCGGCTGGGCGATGCGCTTGCGATCAGCGAAGCCACGGCCAAGCGCTGGCGGGCGGGCAAAGGGCTGACGCTGGACAAGATCGAGCGTCTGGCGGAGCTGTGCGGCATGAGCATCGGCGATCTCGCGCGCGAGGCGGAGCATGGGCAGCATGGCCTCGCACGGGAACTGACTCTGGCGCAGGAACGCGAACTGGCAAGCGACGTGTTTCTATCGTTCCTGTTCATGACGATTGTCGGTGGCACATCGCCTGCTGAAATCGTTCAGGATCTGGGCGTTCCCGCGCAAGCGATGGAAGCGGCGCTGATCAAACTGGAAAGGCTGGCCCTGATCGACCGTCTCCCCGGCGGGCGGGTGCGTTCTCTTGTCGACCGTTCCATCATTTTCCGTAAATCGCCGATGCGGGCCTTGTTCGAAGCGCGCATGAAACCGCAATTTCTCGCGATCGACTTTTCGGCGGCCAATGCAGTCTATGCGTCAGAAGTAATGAAGCTGTCCGATGTGGGAGCGGCCATGCTGGCAGAATTGATCGAGCAGCATCGCCGCGATGTGCAAGCCCTGGCGGAACGGGACAGGGACACCGCGCTGCTGAACCGCAAATGGTACGGCATGATGTGTGCCGCCCGGCCGCTCGATCTGGTTCTGCTGAGAAAAGCGGTAACCACCATGGACGAGCTTGAGGGGTGAGATTGCACCGCATCGCAAGGCGGTGGATGGTCGACAAATGGCGGTCGTTGAGGCTAAGGGGCTGCCATTGCAGCGCAACGCGGCTGCAAGATGCATAATGAAGATGAAGAAGGGGAAGCCAGATGAGCAGCCTTGGTTGCCTGGACGATGAGGATGAGCAGCGGGGCAAGTTGCCTGTGCCGGATGACGTTCAGGATGCCATTCGCACATTGATACGCTGGGCAGGGGACAACCCGGAGCGTGAAGGGTTGCAGGACACGCCCAAGCGTGTCGCCCGTGCATGGAAAGAATATTGCGTGGGTTATGACGATGACCCGGCAATTCATCTGTCCCGCATTTTCGAGGAAGTCGGCGGTTATGACGAGGTCGTGCTGCTGAAGGACATTCCTTTCCAATCGCATTGCGAGCATCATATGGCGCCGATCATCGGCAAGGCTGCCATTGCCTATCTGCCGAAGGATCATGTCGTCGGCATTTCCAAGCTCGCGCGCGTCCTGCACGGCTATGCCCGCCGCCTGCAGATTCAGGAACGGCTGACGGCCGAGGTCGCGCAATGCATCTGGGATAATCTCCAGCCAAGGGGGGTTGCCGTGGTGATCGAAGCGAGCCACGCCTGCATGACGGCGCGCGGCGTGCGCACACCCGGCGTCAGTATGGTGACGAGCCAGATGATGGGCGTTTTCCTGGAGGATGAACGTAGCCGCAAGGAAGTGCTCAGCCTGATGGGCTATTGAGCCAGCGATACGGATCGGCCGGACATGAAAAAGGGCGCCCAAGCAGGCGCCCTTTTTTGGATATGGCAGCGAAGCTCAGAGCTGGCCGAGCATGTAATCGGCGGCGCTGACTTTGAATTCGCCGGGGCCTTCGACGTTGAGCTGTTCGACAACGCCGTCGTTCACCACCATCGACCAGCGCGAACCGCGCTTGCCGAGTCCGAAACCGCTGCCGTCCATGGTGAGGCCCAGGGCTTCGGCGAAATCGCCATTGCCGTCGGCCAGCATGGTGACATCGGCGGAACCGTCCCGCTGGTTCCATGCGCCCATCACGAAGGCATCGTTCACGGCGGTGCAGGCGATCTCGTCGATGCCCTTGGCTTTCAGTTCACCGGCTTTTTCCACGAAACCCGGCAGATGCTTGGCGGAACAGGTCGGCGTGAACGCGCCGGGGACCGAGAACAGCGCGACTTTCTTGCCCGCGAAATAATCGGAGGACTGGACCTTGTCCGGCCCTTCGGCAGTGGCTTTGACCAGCGTGACGTCTGGCAGCTTTTCACCCACGGAAATCGTCATTCGGTATATCCTTTCATGGCTCCGTCGTGGGCTGGCATAAGCGGGCCGCCACCTGCTCGCAACCGCTTTGCGCGTGGTGGTGCGGGCCGATGATGGCAAGCGGCCCGTCAGGTGCGCGAGCGTTTGCGTCATCCTCGTCAACCGGCTAAAGGCCGCGGCTGATTGCGCCGTCCGGTTTAGGCGGTGCCTTGTGTTTGTGCACTTTTCCGGGAGTTTCGAGAGTGGCCACTGCCCCTGTTCAGAATGCCGCCAATGACTATGTCATCAAGGATTTGTCGCTTGCCGAATTCGGCCGCGATGAAATCGCCATTGCCGAAACCGAAATGCCGGGACTGATGGCGCTGCGTGCGGAATATGGCGCTGCGCAGCCGCTCAAGGGCGCGCGCATCACCGGCTCGCTGCACATGACGATCCAGACCGCCGTCTTGATCGAAACGCTGGTCGCGCTGGGAGCGGATGTGCGCTGGGCGACCTGCAACATCTTCTCCACCCAGGACCATGCCGCCGCCGCCATCGCCGCCGGTGGCATTCCGGTCTTCGCGATCAAGGGTGAAACACTGGCCGAATATTGGGATTATGTCGGCCGGATTTTCGATTGGGGCGATGAAACCACCTGTAACATGATCCTGGACGATGGCGGCGATGCCACCATGTTCGCCCTGTGGGGCGCGCGGATCGAAGCGGGTGAGGACATGCCCGCGCCCGGCAATGCCGAGGAAATCGAATTCCAGCGCGCGCTGAAGGAATTTCTCGCGCGCAAGCCCGGCTACCTGACCGCCACCGTCAAGGCGATTCAGGGCGTTTCGGAAGAAACCACCACGGGCGTGAACCGCCTGTATCAGCTGGCCAAGCAGGGCAAGCTGCCATTCCCGGCCATCAACGTGAACGACAGCGTCACCAAGTCGAAGTTCGACAACCTCTATGGTTGCAAGGAATCGCTGGTCGACGCCATCCGCCGCGCGACCGATGTCATGCTGGCCGGCAAGGTGGCTTGCGTGGCGGGCTTCGGCGATGTGGGCAAAGGTTCAGCCGCTTCGCTCCGTCAGGGCGGGGCGCGTGTGCTGGTCACCGAAATCGATCCGATTTGCGCGTTGCAGGCCGCCATGGAAGGCTATGAAGTCGTCACCATGGACGAAGCCGTGAAGCGGGCGGACATCTTCGTGACCGCCACCGGCAACGAAGGCGTGATTACCGGCGATCACATGAAGGCGATGAAGAACATGGCCATCGTGTGCAACATCGGCCACTTCGACAGCGAAATCCAGATCTCCGCGCTCAGCAACTACGACTGGAAGGAAATCAAGACCGGCACCGATCTGGTGACGTTCCCCGATGGCAAGCAGATCATCGTTCTCGCCAAGGGGCGCCTCGTCAATCTCGGTTGCGCCACCGGCCATCCCAGCTTCGTGATGAGTTCGAGCTTCACCAATCAGGTGCTGGCCCAGATCGAACTGTTCACCAAGGGCGGCAGCTATGAGAACAACGTTTTCGTTCTGCCCAAGCATCTCGACGAGAAAGTCGCCGCATTGCACCTCGAAAAGCTGGGCGTGAAGCTCAGCAAGCTGACGCCGGAACAGGCCGCTTATATCGGTGTGTCCGTCGAAGGTCCGTTCAAGCCGGATCACTATCGCTATTGAACTGCTGATAAGTGGCCCGGCTACAGGCCGGGCCACCGTGCGGCCCATTGTAAAATAATTGCCCCGCGCATAGCGATGGGGGCATGACACTGTCGGATACAGCGCTGGCATTGATAGGTCTGTTGCTGGCTGCCTGGACGCTGGGCGCTGGCTGGCTGATCCTGTCGGCACGGGCGGCTTCACGCAGGGCCGAAGCGGGGCGCAAAGCATCGCGCCGCCTTTCCCATATGATCGAGGAATCGCCGGCAATCCCCATGCTGGTTCGTGCGGATGGCCGGATCGAGGCGCCGCAGCGGCTTGCCGCCTGGCTGGGGCTGGATGCGGTGCCGGGCTTCCTGAGCGAGCTGGACGGGGGTGAAAACGGACTTGCCGCCGAAGATCTGGCCACGCTGACCGAAGCCGTGCGCGTGGCGCAGAAGACGGCGGCTCCCTTTCGTATCGCAGTGACGCCGCGCGGATCGCGCCGTAGCCTCGCCATGCGCGGCCACTTGGCGGACTCGCAAATATCGCCCGGTGGCGCGGCGCTGGTCTGGGTGTTCGATTTCAGCGAAAGCGAATCGGAACTCACCGAATTGCGCACCCAGGCAGCCAGGGCGCGGGACGATTTTACCGCACTGGTCGGGCTGATCGAAGCCGCCCCGATGCCGATGTGGTTCCGGGGGCCGGATTTGCGGATTCGCCTCGTCAATTCCGCCTACATAAAAGCAGTCGGTGCTTCGCAGGCGGAGGACGTGATCGCCAATCAGGTGGAATTGATAGAAGCGGTCGATGGCATGACGGCGGCGCAAGTGGCCGGGCAGGCCCGGGCCAAGAAAAAGCCGGTCGAACGCGATGTCAGCGCTACCATCGGCAGCCAGCGCCGGACCTTGCGCGTCAGCGATCTGCCGTTGGGCGAAGAAGGCATTGCAGGCTACGCCATCGATATCGAAGAGATGGAAGAGCAGGCGCGGGCCTTGCGCGCGTTTCGCGAGGCGCAGCGGTCCATGCTCGATCTTCTGTCGGTCGGCGTCGCGCAATTCGACAGCAAGCGGCGTCTGACTTTCGCCAATGGGCCGTTTCAGCGGATTTTTGCCCTAGGTCCTGCCGCATTGGAAAATCCGCCCGATTTCGAACAATGGCTGACCATGGCGCGTGAGCATGGACGCTTGCCCGAACTGCGCGATTTTCTCGAATGGCGGCGCGAACATGGGCAATGGTTCACTGCCGGGACTCCGCATGAAGAGGCGTGGCCGCTGTGCGACGGTACGCATTTGCGGATCGTCGCCCAACCGATGCCGGATGGCGGCCTGGTGCTCATTGCCGAGGATCGGACAGAACAACTCGCTCTTTCGGCCACTCGCGACACACTGCTGCGCACCCGCACGGCCACGTTCGATTCGCTGTTCGAATCGCTGGCGGTGTTCGCCCCCGATGGCCGGATGCAGATATGGAACCGGCGGTTCGCGGCGGAATGGAAGCTGGACGATACGTTTCTCGACCGGCATCCCCGGATTGAGACCTTGCTCGAAAAGATCGGTGCAAATCTGCAAAAGCCCGCGCAGAAGCAGGCGATTGGCGATGTGGTGCGCGCCGCGACGCTCGACCGCAAGCAGACGGGCGGGCAAGTCACCTTGGCCGATGGCAGGATTCTGGAATTCGCCGGGGTTCCGCTGCCCGATGGCAACGGCTTGCTGACTGTCCTCGACGTAACGGATTCACGCAAGGCGGAAGATGCGCTGCGCGAACGCAATGCCGCGCTGGAAGAGGCGGACGCGGTGAAGACCCGTTTCCTCGCCAATATGAGCTACGAATTCCGCACGCCGCTGACTTCGATTGGCGGATTTGCCGAACTGCTGCAAAGCGGCATCGCAGGGGAATTGCAGCCGCAGGCCAAGGAATATGTGGACGGTATTCTCGTTTCGGTAGAACGTCTTGGGGAACAGATCGAAAGCGTTCTCGATCTTACGCAGAGCGAAGCGGGCCTGTTGCCGCTGGCTCTGGAAGAAGTCGAACTGATGCCATTTGTCACCAAGGTCGTGCGCGAGCGGGAACAGCGCATCGTCGATGCGGGGCTCAGCCTCAACCTGCGTGGCAATCAGGCGGCGGGGAAGGTTCAGGCGGACCGGCGCAGGCTGGGGCGTGCGCTGGGGCATATCGTCGACAATGCTATCGCCGCGACGCCCAAGGGGGGCGAAATTCTTATCGAAGTCACGCCGCGCAAGCGCGATACGGCGATTGTCGTATCCGACAGCGGCATGGGCATGACACCCGCCCAATTGGCCCATGCATTGGACGGTTTCAAGATCGCTGCCGACGGCAAAGGGGTTGAGCGGAGGCAAGGGCTTGGGCTGCCGCTGGCCCGCCAGTTGATCGAAGCGCACGGCGGCAAGCTGGAACTGATGTCGGAAAAGGGAATGGGCACCACAGTGACCATTTTCCTGCCTTGAACCGGGAGCTTCCCGATCTGGCCGCGATGCAGCGGTTTGGCACAGCCATTGCGGAGCGGTTGCAGCCGGGCGATGTGGTGGCGCTTTCCGGCGGCCTCGGTGCGGGCAAGACCACGCTTGCCCGTGCGATTATTGCCGCGCTGGGGCACGATGGCGAAGTCCCGTCGCCCAGCTTCGCCATTGTCGAGATGTACGATAGCCCGCCGTTGCGCGTGCCTCTGGTCCATGCGGATTTCTACCGGCTCAATCGCGCGGAAGAGGCGGAAGAACTGGGGCTGGACGATTATCGCGAGGGTGCCGCGCTGCTGGCGGAATGGCCGGAACATGCGGGCGGCTTCGCGCATGAGCCGGGATGCCTTTCGATCATGCTCGAACATCGTGGAGAAGGGCGGATCGCCATTGTCGAACCGGGTGCTGATTGGCTAGATCGCTGTCCATGACGACGAACCTGCCGGAAGGCATTCATTCATTTCTCGACGGGGCGGGCTGGGGCGATTGTGTGATCGAACCTTTGCCCGGCGATGCCTCTTTCCGCCGGTATTTCCGCATTCGCGCGGCTGACGGTACGCGCACCGCCATGCTGATGGATGCCCCACCGCCGCAGGAGGACACAGGCCCCTTTCTCCATGTCGGCAAATGGCTGACTGACAATGGCCTGCGTGCGCCGGCCATTTATGCCGAAGATGGCACGCGCGGTTTCGTGCTGATGGAGGATTTCGGCGATACGCGCATGCGCGACCATCTCGATATCGTACCGCAGGATGAAATCGCGGCTTACCGCACGGCGATCGATGCGCTGACCGCGCTGCATGGCTTGCCGCCGGGGCCGTTCGATCCCTACGATATGGCCGTATATCAGCGCGAGGCGGCGCTGCTGCCCGAATGGTTCTGCCCCGCCGCAGGGATCGAGGTGGATGCGGAAGGGTATGCTGCCGCGTGGGAGGAAGCGCTTGCCCCCATGCTTGCCCGGCAAGATCCCGGTGTCACGGTGCTGCGCGATTATCACGCGGAAAACATCATGCTCCTGCCCGGCGGGGCACAAGGGCTGATTGATTATCAGGATGCGCTGGTCGGGCATCCGGCTTATGATCTCGTCTCGCTGCTGCAGGATGCTCGGCGGGATGTATCGCCTGAACTGGAACGGGTGATGCTCGATCATTATATCGCACAGGTGGACGCAGGACCGGATTTCGCGGCCGACTATGCCCGCCTCGGGGCGCAGAGGAATGCCAAGATCGTCGGCATTTTTGCCCGGCTGTGGAAGCGCGATGGCAAACCGCGCTATCTCGCGATGATTCCGCGCGTGTGGGACGCGATGGAACGCGATCTGGCGCATCCCGCGCTTGCCCCCGTCGCGCAGTGGTTCGATGCCAACATTCCCCCGGAAATCCGCGAACGGCGTGGGGGTGGTCTGGGATGAGCAGGCTCGTCAGCGATACGGCCATGGTCATGGCTGCCGGGCTGGGCAAACGGATGCGGCCGCTGACTTCGACCCGGCCCAAACCGATGGTCAAGGTTGCGGGCAAACCGTTGATTGACCATGCGCTCGACAGTCTGGCTGCTGCCGGTATCGCCCGGGCAGTGATTAATGTGCATTACCTGCCGGATTCGCTCGAAGCCCACGTGCTCGCCCGCGATGTGCCGAAATGCGCGATTTCGGATGAGCGGGACCAGTTGCTCGAAACCGGGGGTGGCATGGTCAAGGCACAGCCTTTGCTGCCCGATCCGTTTTTCTGTCTCAACAGCGATAATATCTGGCTCGAAGGGCCGGTGGATTGCTTCCACCAGCTTTCCGATTTGTGGAATCCCGAGCAAATGGATGCGCTGCTGCTGATGGTGCCGCATGCCGGTGCGCGCAATTACCAGGGAGAGGGCGATTTTTGCCTCGATCCGCTGGGCCGTGTCAGCCGCAGGCAGAGCAGGCGCATCGCACCGTTTATCTACACCGGTATCCAGCTTGTATCGCATCGGCTGCTGCGCGATCCGCCGGAAGGGCCGTTTTCCACCAATGTGCTGTGGAGCAGGGCGATAGAGGAAGGAAGGCTTTACGGCACGACTTTCACCGGCCTGTGGTATGAAGTGGGCGATCCGGCCGCAGTCGCCGCCACCGAAGCCGCGTTGACGCGTGGCTGAACGATCTCGGCCAGCCGTTTACTCCATTGCCGCCCATCGGGGATTCGCCGATGCGCTGGCTGCCGGATTGTTGCCGCGATATCGTGAGGAGGATGTCGGACTTGCCCGGCTGACCCTGCTGCTGCCCAGCCAGCGCGCGGCCCGCACGGTGAATGAGGCGTTCATCCGGCTCGCCGGTGAAACCGGGCAGGTGGGGTTGCTGATGCCGCGCATGGCGGTGGTGGGCGATCTCGATCTCGATGAAACGCTGGGGCCGTTGCTCGATCCGATAGGGGCGGGCGAGGCCATTCCGCCCGCCGCCGATCCCACCGCGCGCTGGCTGCGCGTCGCGCAACTGATTGCGGAAGAAGCGGGTGACGAAGCGCCACGCGGCGCCGCGCTGCTGCGGCAGGCGGAGCAGTTGTGCCGCACGATGGACCGCCTGCTGGTGGAAGATATCGGGCCGGAACAACTGTTGCAGGAACCGGTGATCGGGATCGTCGGCGATCAGGCGGCCCATTGGGCGAATTCGACACGGCTGTTTCTGAAGGTCCAGCATCGCTGGCTTGGCGAATTGCAGGAACGGGGCGAACTGGATGCCGCCGCCCGGCGCAATCGCCTGTTCGATTACGCCGCGCGCCGCTGGGCGGAAAATCCACCGGCGACACCGATTGCCGCCGCCGGGGTGACCAGCGCCGCACCGGCCTTGGCGCGCCTCCTGCGGGTCGTGGCGGAGATGCCGCGCGGTGCGGTGATCCTGCCCGATTTCGATCTGTCTCTCGACGATACGGTGTGGGAGGAATTGGGTTGCGCGGGCGCTCCGGAAGAGCCGGGCGGCCCGCCATTCGGCATGGGCGATGCGGTGACCCATCCGCAGTATCATCTGAAACTGCTGTTGAACCGTATGGGGATTGCCCGCGCGGAAGTGCGTCCCTGGCACCGTGCGGGGATGACAGCCGCCCCCCCTGCGCGCAGTCATGCGCTTTCCAGCCTGTTCCTGCCCCCGAAGGCCAGCGCCAGTTGGGCTTCGTTACCGCCCGAAAGCCGCCGCCTTGCCGGGGTGCGGCTGATGGAGACCGCCAATCCGGAAGAAGAGGCGCAGGCGATTGCCCTGCTGATCCGGGAAGCGGTGGATGTGCCCGAACGCCGTGTGGCCTTGATAACGCCCGATCGTGGACTTGCTGGGCGAGTGGTGGCTCACCTGCGGCGGTGGAATATCGAAGCGGACGATACCGCTGGCCGCGCCCTGTCGCAAACTCCGGCGGGCCGCGTGATCCTGCTGCTCGCCGAAGTCCTGGCGGAACGTGCCGCACCCGTGCCGCTCTGCGCCTTGCTCGGTCATCCCCTGATCGGTGCCGGGGAAGGGCGGGCGCAGTGGCTGGAATATGCGCGCGCGCTGGAATTGCACTTGCGCGGCCCACGCCCGGCACCGGGGCTGGAACCGCTACGGGCCGAGATCGCCGTTCTGGCGCGCCGGGAATCCGGGATCGCCGAATGGTGGGATGGGGTGGAGACGATCCTGGCCCCCTTGATGCAAGCCGATGTTGCGGAGCCCGCTTCGCTTGCCGCGCAGATCGACCGGCTCGCCGCCGCCGGGGAAGCGCTGGGCGGAGCGGCGTTGTGGGGCAGGGAGGATGGCCGCGCCCTTTCCGCGCTGATCGAGGATTTGCGATCTCATGCCCTGCAGATCGGCACCATGCTGGAGCCGTTGGCATTGCCGTCCGTCTTGCGCGATGCGATGGACAGGCAGGCGGTGCGCCCGCCCTATGGCGGCCATCCGCGCGTGGCGATTTACGGCTTGCTGGAATCGCGGATGAGCCGCGCCGATCTCGTCATTTGCGGGAGCTTGAACGAAGGAAGCTGGCCGCAGCCGCCGGGGCCGGACCCGTTGCTGCCCCCTGCGGTCCTGCGGGTGTTGGGCGTACCCGGTGCCGATTTCCGCATCGGCCTCGCCGCCCACGATCTTGCCGGGGCGCTAGGGGCGCCCGAAGTGGTGCTGAGCCGCGCGCAGCGTGACAGCCAGGGGCCTGCTATTCCCTCGCGCTTCCTGCTGCGTGTGCGGGCGCTGCTGGGGGACGATCTGCTGCAAGCGCATCTCGAAACCCAGGCGGTGGCCATGGCACGCGCGCTTGATCATGCCGAGCCTGCCCCGGCATACGAACGTCCCGAACCGTGCCCAAGCGCGGAACAGCGCGACGTTCCTCTGGCAGTGACGGCGCTCGACCGGTTGCGCGGCGATCCTTATCAATTCTACGCCAGCGCGATCCTGCGCCTGCGCAGCCTCGA
Organism: uncultured Caenibius sp.; assembly: GCA_964466155.1. Classification (GTDB taxonomy): domain Bacteria; phylum Pseudomonadota; class Alphaproteobacteria; order Sphingomonadales; family Sphingomonadaceae; genus Caenibius. Next base: position 13,586 of record CAYXMY010000070.1, read on the forward strand.
TCCGCTGGACGCGGAGCCATCGCCCGCGTGGCAGGGGACGGTGGCGCACCGCATCCTGCAGATATGGCATGAAGAAGGTGGCGAACTGCGTCCGATTGCAGAGCGGGTGCTGGACGAGGAAAACGCGCATCCGCTGATGCGGGGATTGTGGCGGCCGCGCCTTCTGGCCGCGCTCGACTGGATCGAGGCGGAAATCGGCCGCTTGCCTGACCGGGAGATCGTCGCGGTGGAGCAAGACGGTGAAATGACCGTGGACGGTGTGCGCATTCACGGCCGGGCAGACCGGATCGACCGCCTTGCCAGCGGGGAATTGGCAATCGTCGACTACAAGACCGGCGGCCCCCCATCCGTTACCATGGTAGAGAAGGGCTTTGCCCTGCAACTGGGCCTGATCGGCCTGATGGCGCGGGATGGCGGCATCACCGGTGCTTCGGGCGAACCGACCCATTTCGAATACTGGTCCTTCGGCAAGCATGCGAAGAGCGAGACAGGTTTCGGATATCGTGTGGAACGGATCGCAGAAGGGCGGCGAAAAGGTCTGAAAAGAGAGGAATATCTTGATATTACCCTCCAATTCCTGCGCGATGCCATCCATCGCTGGATCAAGGGCGATGAACCGTTCACCGCCCGGCTCAATCCCGATTTTCCAGGTTATGCCGACTACGATCAATTGATGCGGCTCGACGAATGGCAGGCCCGTGCCGACGGTATTGAGGATGCGGGGACTGCGGGATGAGCGGAAAGTTGTTTCCTCTCCACGGCGACCAGCGCAATGCTGTCGATCCTGCTGAAAGCGTATGGCTTTCCGCTTCTGCGGGCACCGGCAAGACACAGGTTCTTTCCGCCCGTGTTCTGCGGCTCTTGCTGCAACCTGATGGGCAGCCTTCGCAAATCCTATGCCTGACATTCACCAAAGCGGGCGCGGCCGAAATGGCGGTCCGGGTCAACGAAGTGCTCGCCAACTGGGTGCGTATGAGCGAGACGGAGCTTGCCAGCGACCTGGCGGCTATCGGTGCGGACAATGGGCCGCAAACGCGCGCACGGGCGAGGACACTGTTTGCCGCAGTGCTCGATTGTCCCGGTGGCGGCTTGCGGATCGATACGATCCACGCCTTTGCGCAATGGCTGCTGGCGACGTTTCCGGCCGAAGCGGGCCTGACGCCGGGCGCGCGGGCAATGGAAGATCGCGAGCGGGGAATGCTCGCCCGGCAAGTCCTGACGCAATTGTTGATCGATGCGCAGCAACGCGGGGATCGGGAAACCCTGTCGGCTATCGAGGATATGAGCCTCAGGAAAGGGGCGGATGCCGGCCTGGGCTGGTTGATGCGATGCGCGGGGGCGAGCGAGGTGTGGTTTGGCCCCGGCGCATGGAAGCTGCCACTGCGCCCTCGTGTCTGCAATCTGCTCGGGCTGGACAGCGATTATGATCGGGATGCCGTTGCGCAGCTATGTGCGGATGACCGTTTCGACACGCGTTCCTTGCAAGCCTGCATGGAAATCAATCGCGCCTGGCTGGCGAAGACGGGGCAGGACAACGCAGCGGTTATTGCCGATTGGCTGGCATCCGATGCACCGGGCCGCCTTGAACGGATCGGCGATCTCTATGCCGTGTTCCACACGCAAAAGGGCACGTTGCGGGCTTCCGCTGCGCAGGAAAAGATCGATC
>CAYXMY010000071.1:0-14961 GCA_964466155.1 uncultured Caenibius sp.
GTAACGGTGATGAGGAACGTATATTTCCGGCCGAGCTTATCCCCCAGATAGCCGAACAGGATTGCCCCGATCGGGCGAAAGCCGAAGCCGATCGCGAAGGTTGCCCAGGTCAGCAGGACGGAAAGCGTTTCATTTCCCGCAGGAAAGAAGGCCTTCGAGATCACAGCATAGAGCGTGCCGTAAATGAAGAAATCGTACCATTCGAAGATAGTGCCCGCGGACGACGCGGCGATGACGAGGCGTACGTCGGATGCTTCATGCGATTGTTCGGCAGGCTGTGCGGCGCTGGCCATTCTGGCTCTCTCCCCCCAAGGAAAGAAGGTGCCTTAGCCTTGAGGGGCGTGGTTGGAAAGCGCTTGCAATGCGGCTTGCCACGGCAAAAGCATGGCCCCATGCCGCCCCGGGAAGGCACGGGCGGCCGCAATCATTTGAATAGCGGGCCAATCCGGCGCCTGCCCGCCTGTTTCCAGCCATTGCTTCATGGCGCCCAATGTTTGGGCGATGTCGGGGGCGCTCCGGCCCTGGGCGGCATCGGCGAAAATAGCGGCGGCGGCTTGTCCTATGGCGCAAGCGTGCACTTGCATACCGACTTCGGCGATGCGCCCCGCCCCGTCGAGCGTCAGGCCAAGTTTCAAGGTACTGCCGCAACTGGGGGATCGGGCGCTTCCCTTCCACTCGAACGCGGCATTGTAAGGGTAATCGGCAAGGCGAACGGCCAGCCCCAGAAGTTCAGGCGTATAGAGCCGGGCGATCCCGTTCATCGCGCCGCTTTTTCGAACTGCTTGTCCTGTTCTTCCATGGCGTGGCGGCGCTCGTTGATCATTTTGACCAGCCCTTCGGAGGCGGTGTCGATAAAGGGATAGGTCCGCGCACCGGTGATCCAGTCCGGGCGGCCCGACGGCCCCCACACCGTATCGTATCCCAAGACGACAGCCGAGAAGGCGAGAATGGCGATGATGATGCCCTTGAGCGCGCCGAAGCCGAAGCCCAGCACCCGATCCACCGGCCCCAGAAAGGACGAGCGGGAAACGCTGCCCATCCATTTGGCGATCATTCTGAGCCCGGCATAGGGCACGACAAGCAGCAGCAGGAACGCCAGGACCGAGGCGGATACGGGGCTGTCCAGATAACGGCTGAGCAAGGTGCTGACCGGCGTATGGAAGGCGTGAATGACGATCAGCGTCACGATCCAGGCGGCAAGAGACAGAACCTCGTGCACGAACCCGCGCCAAAATCCGCTCACGGCCCCGACGCCAATCAGGAAGAGCACAATCCAATCGAAGCCCGTCATTGCGACGATGCCTTAGTTTTAGCGCACGATGCGGTCAACGAGCTTCGCTAACGAAGCCATGTCATCGAAACGGATGCCGTTCACCTTTTCGGCTGAACCGGTGGGGCCATGGGCACGGTCGAAGCCCAGTTTCAGGGCTTCGCGCAAGCGGATTCCGGGGTGGGAAACCGGGCGAATCTCCCCTGCCAGAGACACTTCTCCGAACCAGATCGATCCGGCCGGCAGCGGACGATCCGACAGGGCCGAAACGAGCGCTGCCGTCACGGCAAGGTCCGCCGCAGGATCGGTCAGGCGATAGCCGCCCGCGACATTGAGATAGACTTCCGCGCTGGAGAAATTGAGCCCGCAGCGCGATTCGAGAACGGCGAGCAGCATCGCCAGCCTGCCGCTGTCCCAGCCGACCACCGCGCGGCGCGGCGTGGCGCCGCTTTGCAAGCGGACGATCAACGCCTGTATTTCCACGAGAACGGGCCGTGTGCCTTCGAGAGCGGGGAAAACCGCGCTGCCCGCCAGCGGTTCATCCCGCCCGGACAGGAACAGCATGGAGGGGTTGGTGACTTCCTCCAGCCCTTCCCCCGCCATCGCAAACACGCCGATTTCATCCACCGCGCCGAACCGGTTCTTGAGACTGCGCAGGATGCGGTACTGGTGGCTGCGTTCGCCTTCGAAGCTCATCACCACATCCACCATGTGTTCCAGCACGCGCGGGCCGGCAATTGCCCCGTCCTTCGTCACATGGCCGACGAGGACGAGCGCCGCGCCGCTTTCCTTGGCGTAGCGGATCAGTTCGAAAGCACAGCCGCGCACCTGGCTGACCGTGCCGGGCGCGCCTTCGATCGTGTCGGAATGCATCGTCTGGATCGAATCGATCACCACCAGGGCGGGCGGGTCCATGCCGTTGAGCGTGGTCAGGATATCGCGCACGGAAGTAGCCGCCGCCAGCCGGATCGGCGCATCCGCCAGGCCAAGACGGCTTGCCCGCAGACGCACTTGCGCGGCGGCTTCTTCCCCGCTGACATAGACGACATCGCCCCCTGCCCGCGCGATGCGCCCGGCGGCTTGCAACAAGAGTGTGGATTTGCCGATCCCCGGATCGCCGCCCATCAGGATGGCCGATCCCGGCACCAGCCCGCCGCCCAGCGCGCGGTCCAGTTCCGCAAGGCCTGTCGTCCGCCGTTCCAGAACCTTGCCCGGCGTGTCCAGCGGCTCGAAAGTGATCGGGCGCCCGCCGGATGACAGGTCATGCTTCTGCGAAAAGACCGTGGCGGGTGCTTCTTCCGCCAGAGTGTTCCATTCGCTGCAATCGGCGCACTGCCCCTGCCAGCGGTGGGAGACGCTGCCACAAGCCTGGCAGACATAACGGCGTTTCGTTTTGGCCATGCCCCGGCAATAATGGGAACATAAAAGGAACGCAATTGCTTTCCCATGCCTTTGCCACCACTATGCGGCCATGCGGCAAAAGGAACTTCGCATCGCGCTTGTCTGCTACGGCGGTGTCAGTCTCGCGGTGTATATGCATGGCGTCACCAAGGAAGTGTGGAAGATGGCGCGCGCCAGCCGTTCCGCCCATGTCGGCCAACAATGCACCGGCGGCAGCGAGAGCGTCTATTGCGATCTTCTGCGCGCAATCGAAGCCGATCGTGGAATGGAATTGCGCGTCCTGCCCGATATCCTGACGGGCGCGAGCGCGGGCGGGATCAATGCGGTGTTTCTGGCCGAAGCGATCCACTCTGGCTATTCGCTCGAACCGCTCACCGATCTGTGGCTCGACATGGCCGATGTGGACATGCTGCTCGATCCGGAAGCGAAGCCATGGTCGCGGGTGGCCAAGCAATGGGCCTGGCCGCTGGTGCAATATCTGCTTACCCGTCCCGGAAATGCCGTTTCGGAAAGCGTTGCCCCGGAAACGCGGGAAGAAGTGCGGGCGAAACTGTCCCGCTTCATTCGCAGCCGCTGGTTCGAACCGCCCTTTTCCGGGATCGGTTTTTCGCGGCTTTTGTGCCGGGCTCTGTCAGCCATGCGCAGCACGTCGGCGGACTCTCCGCTGCTTCCGCCGGAACATCCGCTCGATCTGTTCGTCACGGCAACGGATTTTCGCGGATATCCTGCTCTCCTGCGGCTCAACAGCCCGCCGATTGCGGAAGAAAGCGAGCATCGCCTGCCCATCGGTTTCCATGGCCGTGTTCCTGCGCAAGGGGGCACGGGGCTGGCGGACCCGCTGGAACTAATCTTCGCCGCTCGCTCCACGGCGAGCTTCCCCGGCGCGTTCCCTCCGCTGCAACTGGCGGAGATCGACCAGTTGGGCCGGGAAGAAGGATACGAATGGCCCAATCGCGATAAGTTCCTGCAACGGATCATGCCCAGCCATGTTCAGCGCGGCGATGTTGACAACGTTTCGCTGATCGACGGTTCGGTGCTGGTGAACGCGCCGTTTGCGGAAGCGGCGGAACGCTTGTCCACCCGCCCGGCCCAGCGCGAAGTGGATCGGCGCTTCGTCTATATCGATCCGCGGCCCGATCGCTGGAACGCGGCCGATGTTACCCCCATCCGCCCGGTCGGGTTCTTTTCGGCGATCTTCGGCTCTCTTTCCACCATCCCGCGTGAACAGCCCATCCGTGACAATCTGGAAGTGCTGGAGCAGCAATCCCGCGAAGCGGAGCGGATGCACATGATCGTCACCGCCTTGCGGCCGGAAGTGGAACGGGCCGTGCAGGATCTGTTCGGGCACACCCTGTTTCTGGACAAGCCCACGACCAAGCGTTTGCAGGTCTGGCGCAACAAGGCTCAGCAAACGGCGGCGGAACAGGCGGGTTTTGCCTATCACAGCTATGCCCAGGCGAAATTCGCCGGGATCGTCGATCATATCGCACGCACGATTTACGAAGCCGTGCCCGATCTGAATGTGTCCAGCCGCGATCCCATCCGCCAGCGTGTGTTCGCCGAGCTCGCCTCACGCGGGTTACGGCGTTTGTCCGATCCCAAGGGCGGCGCCAGCGCCGATGCCATCGCTTTTCTGCGCAAGCACGATATCGCCTTCCGCATCCGCCGGCTGCGGCTGCTGGCGCGCCGTTTATCCGTCGATTGGGAAGACGATCCCGATATCGCCGAAGCGGACCGGGAACAGGCGAAGAAGCTCGTGTACGATTCGCTGGCGCTCTATTTCGAGCGGGAATCCGTCGATTGGCTGGGCGCTCAGTTCGTGGCCGATGCGCGCCATGTCATGGACGATCCCGGCGAGGCCATCGATGCCCTGCAGCGGTTGCGGGATTTGCCGGGGGTGGACCGCCAGGTGGAAGAGATGTTCACCGAAGCGCTTTCCGCCATGCCCAAGGCGCTTCGGCGCAGGATGTTGCTGGCTTATCTCGGCTTCCCGTTCTTCGACATCGCAACATTGCCTTTGCTGCGCAACGAAGGGTTGACCGAATTCGATCCGGTCAAGGTGGACCGTATCTCGCCGGAGGATGCGCGCTCGATCCGCGACGGGGGGACGCAGGCCACCTTGCGCGGTATCGAATTCTACAATTTCGGCGCCTTCTTCAGCCGGGCCTATCGGGAGAACGACTATCTCTGGGGCCGGCTCCATGGCGCGGAGCGGATGATCGATATCGTCGTCTCGACGCTTGAGAACCCGATGCCGGTGGAGCAGATCATGCGCCACAAGCGCGCCGCGTTCCTGGCGGTGCTGGATGAAGAGCAGCAACGCCTGGTCGCCGATCCTGAATTGGTTGCGCGGGTGCGGGCAGAAGTGATCGAACGCATGCAATGAGCCGGAACGGGTGGGTGCGGGACATTGCCGCCTCCGCCCGTTCCGGCGCATCGTGGAATTCTATTCCGTCAGATCGTTCCAGGCATCCTTGATCCGGTCGAAGAAGCCGCGGCTTTCGGGACATTCCTCACCGGTTTCGGTCTCCTGAAATTCACGCAGCAGTTCCTTTTGCCGCGCGCTCAGCTTCGTGGGGGTTTCAACCCCGATTTCGACCACCAGATCGCCGCGCCCACGGCCTTGCAGCACGGGCATGCCCGCGCCGCGTTTGCGCAATTGCTTGCCCGACTGGATACCGGCAGGGATTTCGATAGCGATGCTGTCCCCGTCGAGACCGGGAATGGCGATTTCCCCCCCCAGTGCGGCGGTGGTGAAGCTCAGTGGCACACGGGTGAAAAGCGTCGTTCCTTCGCGCTGGAACACACGATGCGGCCGGATTTGCAGGAAAATGTAGAGATCCCCCGGAGGGGCTCCCATCGGCCCTGCCTCACCCTTGCCCGAGAGGCGGATGCGCGTGCCGTTGTCCACCCCCGGCGGGATGGTGACGTCGAGCGTACGCGCCTTGTCCACGCGCCCTTCCCCGCCGCAGGAGCGGCAAGGCTTCTCGATGATTTCACCACGCCCGTGGCATTGCGGGCAAGTCCGTTCGACAACGAAGAAACCCTGCCGGGTGGTGACTTTGCCATGACCGTGGCAGGTGCCGCAGGCCCGTGTGCTGGTGCCCGGTGTCGCGCCGCTGCCCTCGCAACTGTCGCAGCGGGTCGCCACTTCGACTTCGATCTGGGTTTCCTTGCCATGGAATGCCTCGTCGAGCGAGATTTCCATGTCGTACCGCAAATCCGCCCCGCGTTGCGGGCGTGCCCGGCCACCGCCACCGCCAAAGGCAGAACCGAAGATGGTTTCGAAAATATCGCCCAGATCGCTGAATTCAGCGCCGCCCTGGCCGCGCCCGGCATGGCCGAAGCCGCCTTGCTGGAAGGCGTTATGGCCGAACCTGTCATAAGCAGCGCGCTTTTGCGGGTCTTTCAGGCAATCGTACGCTTCGTTGATTGCCTTGAACCTGGCCTCGGATTCGCCGCAACCGGGGTTGCGATCCGGATGATAGCGCATGGCGAGCTTGCGATAGGCGGCTTTTAGCGTGCTGCCGTCAGCCGACCGCTCCACCTCGAGCAGTTCGTAATAGTCAGTTTGGGTAGCCATTGCCCCGCCTTAAACGTCACCGCTGCCGGTGCTTGCCCGGACAAGGGCAGGACCGGCAGCGGTTTCGGTTTCCATCAGGCAATCAGCCCTTGTTGTCTTCGTCGACTTCCGAGAATTCGGCATCGACCACATCGTCCTGCGGGGCCGCGTGATCAGCACCGCCTGCGTCACCGCCAGCAGCTTGTTCCTTCTCGTAGATCGCCTGGCCCATCTTCATGGCGAGCTGGGTCAGGTTCTGCGCCTTGGCGTTCATCTCATCGACATTCCCGCTTTCGATCGCGGCCCTGGTTTCGGCGATGGCGGCTTCGATTTCGGACTTGAGGCCCGCATCGACCTTGTCGCCGTTTTCGGAAAGCTGCTTTTCCGTGGCGTGGACCAGGCTGTCAGCGTTGTTCCGCGCTTCCGCCGATTCACGCCGCTTCTTGTCCTCTTCCGCGAACTTTTCGGCATCGCGAACCATCTGGTCGATGTCGCCTTCCGAAAGACCGCCCGATGCCTGGATACGGATCTGCTGTTCCTTGCCGGTGCCCTTGTCCTTGGCCGAGACGTTGACGATGCCGTTGGCGTCGATATCGAACGTCACTTCGATCTGCGGCACACCGCGCGGTGCGGAGGGGATGCCGACGAGGTCGAACTGGCCGAGCAGCTTGTTATCCGCCGCCATTTCGCGTTCGCCCTGGAACACGCGGATGGTCACGGCCTGCTGGTTGTCTTCCGCCGTCGAATAGACCTGCGACTTCTTGGTCGGGATCGTCGTGTTACGGTCGATCATGCGGGTGAACACGCCGCCCAGCGTTTCGATGCCGAGCGAAAGCGGAGTCACATCAAGCAGCAGGACGTCCTTGACGTCGCCCTGCAGCACGCCTGCCTGGATAGCGGCGCCCATCGCAACCACTTCATCCGGGTTCACGCCGGTGTGCGGCTTCTTGCCGAAGAACTGTTCCACGACTTCGCGCACTTTGGGCATGCGGGTCATGCCGCCGACCAGCACCACTTCGTCCACCGCGCTCTTGTCCAGCCCGGCATCGGCCAAAGCCTTCTTGCAGGGTTCGAGCGTGCGCTGGATCAGGTTGTCGACCAGCTTTTCGAGCTGCGAACGGGTCAGCGTTTCCACCAGATGCAAGGGGGTCGTCGTGCCGCCTTCCATGCGCGCGGTGATGAACGGCAGGTTGATTTCCGTCTGCTGCGAACTGGACAGTTCGATCTTGGCCTTTTCAGCGGCTTCCTTCAGGCGCTGCAGCGCGAGCTTGTCGGTCCGGAGATCCATGTTCTCCTTCTTCTTGAACTCGTCCGCCAGATATTCGACCAGCGTGCTGTCGAAGTCTTCCCCGCCGAGGAACGTATCCCCGTTGGTTGATTTCACTTCGAACACACCGTCACCGATTTCGAGAATCGAGATGTCGAACGTGCCGCCGCCGAGATCGTACACGGCGATGGTCTTGCCGTCGTTCTTCTCAAGCCCATAGGCGAGCGCGGCCGCGGTCGGTTCGTTGATGATGCGCAGCACTTCAAGGCCCGCGATCTGGCCGGCGTCCTTGGTCGCCTGGCGCTGCGCGTCGTTGAAGTAGGCGGGAACGGTGATCACCGCCTGAGTGACGTTTTCGCCCAGATAGGCTTCCGCCGTTTCCTTCATCTTCTGCAGGATGAAGGCGGAAATCTGCGACGGGCTGTAATCTTCGCCGCCTGCGCTGACCCAGGCATCGCCGTTCTTGCCCTTGACGATCGTATAAGGGACGAGTTCCATGTCCTTCTTGGTCATGGGATCGTCGAAGCGGCGGCCGATCAGGCGCTTCACCGCGAAAACCGTGTTGTCGGGATTGGTAACGGCCTGGCGCTTCGCAGGCTGGCCGATCAGTCGCTCACCGTCCTTGGTGAAAGCGACGATCGACGGGGTTGTACGCGCACCTTCCGAATTTTCGACCACTTTGGGCTTGCCGCCGTCCATCACTGCAACGCAGCTGTTGGTCGTGCCCAGGTCGATACCGATAACTTTGCCCATTCTTACCTCATCCTAATATCAAAATGTGGACACCGCGCGGTTCGCCCCCCGGAAACGGCAAGGCGGCTTACGCAGCTCTGAGCCTGGAGAAGGCCCTCAATGCGTGGCGATATAGGAGCGGTTTTTCCTTGCACAAGGGATGATGGCAGCTAGTTTCCCCAATCGGGAAGCAGGAGGCAAAAACATGAAAAAAGCGATAGCCGCATCGATGGCATTGATCCTCTCCGGCACCATGCTGGCCGCATGCGGCGAAAAGGGCTCTGCGCCCACCGAAAATCCTGACCGCAAGCCGCGAGTCAAGGTGAGCGACTGCCGCCTGGTCCTGCCTCCGTTGTCTCGCAGTCCTGCGGCAGTCTATTTCGATATCGAGAATACCGGCGACGATTTCGTGGCGTTGCGCGCGATCGATGTTGCCGGGGCAAAAGAAACCACCATGCACGAAACCCTTACCGATAACGGGGCCGCGGAAATGGTCGCCCTCTCCCCGGTCAATCTGGTCAAGGGGCAGCCGATCAAGTTCGAACCGGGCGGCAAGCATGCCATGGTGATGGGTCTCGCACCGGCGCCGAAAGTTGGCGATAACGTCGAAGTGACTCTGACGTTCGCGGGCGGAGACAAGACCAGCTTCCCGGCGAAGGTCGAAGGTCCGGGGGGCAAGAGCTGAACGAAAGTTCGCAAATCGCTGGCGCGATCTGTCCTGTCGGCGGGGAACGGCTGCTGACGGAAGGGGAAATCGCGCTCGTCCGCAGCATGTTCGGAAACGCGGTCGATTGCGGGCAGGTCACACTCCGCCGCCGGAAATGGTTTCCGTTTCAGTCGCGCAATTGCGTGATGGCGCCTTGCGGGCATATCCATTTCCACCCGCAGGATGCGCTCTATTGCGATGATTTTTCGGATGCGCCGGTGGATGTGCAAGGCCTGTTCCTGCACGAGATGACGCATGTCTGGCAGGCGCAGACACACGGCAAATTCTACCTGCCGCTGCGCCGCCATCCCTTCTGCCGTTATGGCTACACCCTGATGCCGGGCAGGCCGTTGCGCCGTTACGGGCTAGAGCAGCAGGCCGAAATCGTCCGGCATGCCTTCCTGCTGCGTCAAGGCTGGAGATTGCCCGGCATGGCCGATGGCCGGGCTTACGATCTGCTGGTCGATTTTCCGGGGGCGGACAGGCCGGTTCGTTAAGGGTGCCGCGCGTCCCAATGGAAAACGCGGCACCGAACATCTTCGATCAATCCGGCTTCTTGGCCACTGCCACCATGGCCGGGCGCAACAGGCGATCCTTGATCATGTAGCCTGCCTGCAATTCCTGCACGATGGTGCCGGGTTCCACTTCGGCGGAAGGTATTTCCAGCATGGCCTGATGCTGGTTGGGATCGAGCGGCAGGCCCATCGCCGCAATGCGGCTGATGCCATGGCTGGCGAATACCTTGTCGATTTCGCGCGATGTCGCTTCGATGCCCGCAACGAACCCCTTGAGCCGGTCATCCTCCCGCAGGTCGGCCGGAATCGCTTCAAGCGCCCGGCCGAGATTGTCGGACACGCTCAGGATATCGCGGGCAAAGCCGGTGGCGGCATAGGCGCGGGCATCGGTGATGTCCTTTTCCAGGCGGCGGCGCACATTCTGCGTTTCCGCGCGGGCATAGAGAACGTCCTGCTCTGCGGAGTCGAGCTTTTGCTGCAGGATGGAGAGTTCCTCCAATGCGGAATTTTCCGCGTCGGCGGCTCCTTCGAGCAGGTCTTCGGGAACACCCTTCAGTTCCGCGGCCACGGCGGGATCGTCTTGCGGCTGCGTCTTGTCGTCAGTCATAGTCTCAATCTGTCTGTTTAACCGATTAATTTGCCCAGGCTCTGGGCCGTGAAATCCACCATGGGGACAACCCGCGCATAATTCAACCGCGTCGGCCCGATTACGCCCACTACGCCCACGACTTTGCCATCCCGGTCATGATAGGGCGAGGCGATGACGGCAGAGCCCGAAAGCGCGAAAAGCCGGTTTTCCGAACCGATGAAAATGCGGGTCGCGTCGGCTTCACGGGCGCGTTCCAGCAATTCGGCAATCGATTGCTTGTTTTCCAGATCGTCCAGCAACTGGCGCACCCGCTCCAGATCGCCGAGCGCGGTTTCATCCAGCAGGTTGGCCTGCCCGCGCACGATCAGCACCGGGCGGCGGGTTGCATCCTCGCTCCAGACCGCCAGCCCGCGTTCGACCAGATCGCGGCTCGCCGCATCGAGCGCGGAATGGCCCGAGACGATTTCCTGCCCGATCACCCGGATCGCTTCGGCCAGCGTGCGGCCCCGCAAATGCGCCGTGATATAATTGGTCGCCTGTTCCAGCACGGTTGCCGGGATGCCCGCTGGCAGATCGAGCAGACGGTTTTCGATATGCCCATCCTCGCCCACAATGATGGCCAGCGCCTTGCCCGGTGACAGGGGCACGATGTTCATCTGCGACAGGCGCGGTTCCCGGCCGGGCACCATGACCACGCCGGCCGCCGCCGAAAGATCGGAAAGCAGCGCGCTCGTCGCTTCCAGCGCCTGTTCGATCGGGCCGGGGCGCGACAGGCGGCGTTCAATCGCGGCGCGCTCTTCCACCGTGGGTTCGGCCACCTGCATCATCCCGTCGACGAACAGGCGCAGACCCAGTTCCGTCGGCATCCGGCCCGCGCTGGTATGCGGTGCGGCCAGCAGGCCCAGCGATTCGAGTTCTGCCAGAATGGAACGGATCGAAGCGGGCGAAAGGTTAACCTGCCCCCCGCCCGCCAGCGTTTTGGAGCCGACCGGCAGCCCGCTAGACAGGTATTCCTCCACCACGAGGCGGAAGATTTCGCGGGTGCGACTGGTCAGTTCGTTCATCGGCGGCGTGCGCATCCCCTGTAATCTAGGCAAGACTGATGCGGAGACAACACCTGTTCGTCTCTTCCCTTTCGCGCATGACGAAGTAAGGACGCCCCATTGTACAGTTCGGCGCGCCGCGCCCGACAGGATAAAGGAACGACTATGCGACCCTCCGGCCGTGCCGCAGACGAAATGCGCGCGATTGAAATTCAGACCGGTTTCACCAAGCATGCCGAAGGCTCATGCCTGATTTCCTTCGGGGACACGCGGGTTCTGGTGACGGCAAGCGTGGAAGAACGCGTTCCCCCGTTTCTGCGCGGCAAGGGCGAAGGCTGGGTTACGGCGGAATATTCGATGCTGCCCCGCGCCACGCACACCCGCGGCAGCCGGGAAGCGGCCAAGGGCAAGCAGAGCGGGCGGACGCAGGAAATCCAGCGCCTGATCGGGCGGTCCTTGCGCGCGGTGACCGATCTCAAGAAGCTGGGCGAACGGCAGATCACGCTCGATTGCGATGTGATTCAGGCAGATGGCGGCACGCGCACGGCGGCCATTTCCGGCGCATGGGTCGCCCTGCGCCTCGCCGTGAACAAGCTGATGGCAGCAGGTGCGATCACCGCCGATCCGCTGACGGCGAAGGTCGCGGCGGTCAGTTGCGGCATCCATCAGGGCACGCCGGTGCTCGATCTCGATTACGTGGAAGACAGCGCCGCCGATGCGGATGCCAATTTCGTCCTGATCGAAGGCGGATTGATCGCTGAAGCGCAGGCAACGGCGGAAGGCGCGCCTTACGATGAGGAGAACCTGCTCCGCCTGCTCCGCCTCGCCCGGATCGGCTGCGACAGGATCTTCGCGGCGCAGGATGCGGCGGTAAAGTGATGCGCCGCCTCGGTTCCGGCAAGCTCGTCATAGCCACGCACAATGCGGGCAAGCTGAAGGAGATTTCGGCCCTGCTCGCCCCCTATGGGATGGAATGCATCTCAGCCGGGGCGCTGGGCCTGCCGGAACCGGCGGAAACGGGGACGACTTTCGTCGAAAACGCCCTGATTAAAGCCCGCGCGGCAGCCGAAGCCGCGCAATTGCCCGCGCTTGCCGACGATAGCGGCCTTTCCGTTGCCGGGCTGGATGGCCGGCCGGGCGTTTACACTGCCGATTGGGCGGAGCGGCAATGGTTCGAAGGCGAACCGGGGCGCGACTGGTACATGGCCATGGGCAAGGTCGAAGGCATGTTGCAGGCCATCGGCCCCCAAGCGGATCGGGCGTGCTGGTTTTCCTGCGTTCTGGCGATTGCCTGGCCCGAGGGGGAAAGCGCGGTTTACGAAGGCCGCGTGAATGGCCGCTACACCTGGCCGCCCAAGGGGGAACGCGGTTTCGGATACGATCCGGTTTTTGTGCCCGAGGGGCGCAGTGAAACCTTTGCCGAAATCGATCCGGAAGAAAAGCACCGCATCAGCCACCGCGCGGATGCCTTCGCCAAGCTGGTTGCCGAACAGTTCGCCTGAACGGTCAACCGACCTTGCTGCCGATGAAATTGCCTGCGGGCCAATAACGGCAGACGAGCACATCCATCTGTTTGCCCTGCGCCAGCGCACAACCGACCTGCTGCGTGCTCGGCCAGATGATCTGGGTATAGTGGCCGACATCTTCCCAATGGCCGGTCTTGGAAACCATCGGGAAGACTCCGGGGCGGAAATCCCGCTTTTCGTCGATGAAGGCCGCGATCATGTTGTCCGGCCCGAAATAGCCGGTGGTGCCGATCCAGAGATTTTCGCCCGTTCCTTCCCGGTCCTTCCACGCCGAATGGCGCAACCGGCCTTCGGTGGCCAGCTTTCTGGCCCAGCCTTCCGCCGCTTTGGCAAGGCCGGGGCTCCATTCCAGATTCGGCAAATGCCGGTCGGCCCGCGCCTGGTTGTGCAGGGACAGTATCCGCATATCCGCGGCGGCAGGCAGCGGGTCGGCCAGAACCGGCCGCATCGGCGCAATCATCGCGCCAATGGCGCACATTATCCTGATCGATCGGCTGAATGGCATGCTCGAAACTTGACAGAGACCGTTTAATGGCGGCTGAGAATGGGAATGGCCCGCGCCCTTTATATCCATTGGCCGTTCTGCCTCAAGAAGTGCCCGTACTGCGATTTCAATTCGCATGTCCGGGATCAGGTCGATGCGGCGCAATGGCAGGCAGGGTTGCTCGCCGATATGCGCCACGAAGCGGCGCTGGCCGGTGGGGAGCCGTTGGAAAGCATTTTCTTCGGCGGTGGCACGCCATCGCTGATGCCGCCTGCGCTGGTGGAAACACTGTTGCGCGAAGCCGAAACGCTGTGGGGCTTCGCACCCGGAATCGAGATCACACTGGAAGCCAATCCCTCCTCCGTGGAGGCAAACCGGTTTGCGGCGCTCGCTGACGCCGGGATCAACCGCGTTTCATTGGGCTTGCAGGCGCTCGACGATGAGGTACTCAAATTCCTTGGGCGTTTACATGGCGTTACGGAAGGCTTGAAAGCACTCGAAACCGCGCAAAACGCATTTCGGCGGGTCAGCTTCGATCTGATCTATGCCCGGCCCGGCCAAACGGCGGAGCAATGGCGCGCGGAGCTGGAGCGGGCGCTGTCCTTCGGCACGGGCCATCTTTCGCTCTACCAACTCACCATCGAACCCGGCACGCGCTTTGCCACCGATGTCCGGCAAGGCAGATTCGCGCCGCTGGACGATGACGAAGCGGCCGAACTGTTCGCGCTCACTCGCGCGATCACGGCCGCGGCGGGTTTACCCGCTTATGAGATCAGCAACCATGCCCGGCCGGGCGAGGAAAGCCGCCATAATCTGACATATTGGCGCTACGCGGATTATTGCGGGATCGGTCCGGGTGCCCATGAGCGGCGCGGCGGTGCGGCCACCGTGCGCCATCGCAAGCCGGAGAACTGGCTGGAAGCGATTGCCGCGCAAGGCCACGGTATCGCCGAAGAACGCATGCTCCCCCTTCCCGAACAGGCGAGCGAGGCTTTGCTGATGGGCCTGCGCCTGCGCGAAGGGATCGATCCGGGGGCGCTGGCGGTGCGCTTCGGCATGCGCAGGGAAACCTTGATCGACCCGGCCCGCTTTGCCTTCTACACCAAGCAGGGGCTATGCTGGGAGCAGGCGGGGCGGATTGGCGTGACCGAGGCTGGCATGCCGTTGCTCGATGCTCTGCTGGCGGAACTGGTGCCCGCCGAACTGGTTTTCGGATAATGGAAAAGGCCGTTCTGCTGGCCGCGTGGCACGATCATCTGGCGCAGGGCCGCCGCCGTTCACCGCATACCGTTCGTGCCTATATCGCGACTGCATCCCGTTTTCTGGACCGTGTGGGCAATACCGATTGGGCGGTGCTTGCCCGTATGGAAGGGCCTGCCCTGCGCGAACAATTGGCGGTCCGGCGTGAGGCAGGGATCGGCAATGTTTCCGCAGCCCGTGAGCTTTCCGCGCTCAAGGGGTTTATCGCCTTTGCGCGTGCGCAGGCGGGCATGGATGACACCGCCCCGCCCCGTTTGCGCGGGCCACGGATCAAGAAAGGCCTCCCCCGCCCGGTTACGCCCGACGATGCCGCCAGTCTGGCGGATACGGTGGCCGATTTTGCCGCGGATGACTGGATCGGCGCGCGCGATCGTGCGGTGCTGCTGCTGCTGTATGGGGCTGGCCTACGCATTGCGGAGGCATTGTCGCTCACCGGGGCGGACATGCCGTTGCGGGAAACGCTGGTCGTCACAGGCAAAGGCGGCAAGCAGCGCATGGTGCCGATTCTGCCCATCGTGCGGGAAAAAGTGGAGGACTACCTGCGGCGCTGCCCCTGGCCGATGGAGCGCCACGATCCAGTGTTTCGCGGTGTGAAAGGCGGGCCAT
>CAYXMY010000072.1:0-14936 GCA_964466155.1 uncultured Caenibius sp.
AAAATGATCCAGAAGCCAATGCCTGCCGGAAGCAAGGCCCACAACGAGGCGAAATCGATGTTGCGGAGCTGGTATACGGCGGCAACGAATATCGCGAATGAGATCAGCGGACCGGCAATGAGCGGCCAGTTCCGTCCTTTTCGCATAAGCGGTGCCGGGTCGATGGCCGCGGCGATGCCGGGTGGGGGCTGCTCCAGCATTCCGGCGGCTGAAGCGTTCGATAGTACGGATTCACTTTGCACTCACGCACCCATTTGAGCCGGGACCGGTGCCATGACGGCGCAGCAGGGCACCCGCCTCAGTCGGCCATGAGAAAAAGTCTGCTGAAGGCGGGCGTGCGCAGTTTTGTCATGGCGGCAAGATAGCTTTTGGCTGCGCGTTCCAGGGTGAAGCGTTCGGCCTGGGCGAGACTCAGGCGCTCGTCCTGTCCTCCCGGTCTTGCCTGGGTTATGGCGCGGGCGAAGCCTGTTTCATCGCCAACGGCGATCAGGGTGCCCAGCGCGCCGTGTTGCAGCAAGGTGGCCATGCTGCTGCTGCAATCGGTGGCGATGATCGGCAGGCACGCCGCGAGCGCTTCGAGAATGACGGCGGGAACGCCTTCATAATCGGAGGACAAAAGCAGAATGTCGAACCCCGGAAGCAACATGGCAGGCTCCGACACATAGCCGCGAAAATCGACCTGCCCGGCAATGCCCAGAGTGTGGGCCAGCTTTTCCAGCTTATCCCGCTCCGGGCCATCGCCGAAGATCGTCAGGCTGTCGCCTTTGTGCGATGCCTTGGCAAAGGCACGCAGCATCAGCGGCATATTCTTCTGCGGGACGAGCCGCCCTACCGAAACGAACCGTCTGCCGGGGCGGATGGGCGTCGTGTCTTTGTGCGGTTCCTTTCGCAATCGGGCGATAACCTCATGCGACAGGGCGGGATTGGGGATTACGCTGACCATCGTCGCGGGCATGCCCAGCATGGTGCGGATATCGTCTGCCATGGGCGTTTCCATCCCGACGATATGATCGAGAAAACGGCCCTGAATAAGCAGCCAGAAATGATAGGGGTAACGTACCCACCATGGCGCATCGCGCCGTTTGAGATCGTTGCTTATCTTGGCAATGATCGGGGGGCAGTCGCGCCCCAGAACGATCTTCAGGGCCACCGCGACAATGGTGTATGTATTGCCTGCGCAGAAAAGCACATCCGGGCGCAGCTTGCAGACCACCTGAGGCAGCTTCCAGATCATCCAGAGCGTTTCCCATCTGGCGACTGTCGCGGGCACTTGGGAAGGGGTTTCGAAATCGAGCCCGGCGGCGATGTCGTGGCGCATGTCTCCGTCTGGGCGGCCGAGGAACAGCGGCGCATCGATCCCCGACGCCCGCCATTGCCGGACCAGGCGGAGCGCCACCCGTTCCACGCCGCCCGGTTCGAAACTGTGAAGGAAGGTCAGGACTCGCATGGGCGAAGGTGCTCCGGAAGCAGGCTATCGTAACGGTCGATGGTATGGTGTCGGCTCAGCGTCGTTAGCGCCTGCCGAATGCTCTGGACGATAGCTGGGACTGTCGTATCGCCGGGGTGGACGGCAAGGCGTGCGACGGCGGCCCTGCGGAGCAGGGGCGGCAGGGCACGCGCGGCAAAAAGTGAGGAAGCGATCCGGGCGCGGCTGCGGCTGGCCCAGGTCAGGACGGGGCTGCGTCCGACAACCAGGCCTGTGGGCGGATGCCACACCCGCCAGTGATCTTCCGCGAGAGCGAAGCCGTTATCGGCCAGCGCAGTGCGGGCGCCATCGCCGTATAACCATGCTGGCGCGACGAACCCTGCGACACGGCGGCCGCAGATATCCTCCAGCAAGACCTTGCCTGCTGCCATGCGCGCACGGGCATCTTCCGCGGCGAGGCCAAGAAATTCGCCTTCCCCGGCGGTGAAGTGCTGAGCTTTCATCCGGTCGAATGCGCCGCGATGCTGTGTGCTGTCGCGATGGAACCAGCCATGGACGAAAATCTCCGCGCCGGCATCGGCCCAGGCGCGCAGTTTTGCGGCGAAAGGTGTGCCGGCCCTGATCGGCGCTTCGCCCCAGTGGTTGGGGACGACGAGCAGGGCGATCCGGTCAGGGGAAGCGGCCTGCCCTAGCAGGTCGCGCAGCCGGTCCACTTCATTGCTGAAACGCGGACCAACGTCATGAATCGATAGAAGCAGTGTACCACGGCGATCACCTTCACTGGGTCTGGCCATACCTTGCCTCCTGATCGCAGGGGAGACGGCAGGGTGCGACAAAACCGCAGCTTTCGCGGCAGAAATATTTTGGACCGAAACTGCACTGCGGTGTGGGGAGGGAACTGTCGTCCCAACTGCAATTATTCTGCAACAAGACGGGTACGAGATGTTTCTGTCCGCTTATTTTCCCAGGAAACTCGCCGCGGTTGCCTTGCTTGCCATGCTGGGCACATCGTCAATTCCCGCATCCGCTTATAAAGCGCCGGTGCCGCAAAGCCGCGCCCCGAACGGCACGCTGGCCGTCATGACATACAATGTCGAAGGTCTGCCCTGGCCAGTAGCCTGGGGACGTTCCAACGCCCTTGGGAAGATTGCGGACCGGCTGCAGGCGATGCGCCGGCAGGGAACGGCACCGCATATCGTGGTGCTGCAGGAAGCCTTCATTCCCGCCGCGAGGAGGGTAGGGGCCGTTGCCGGGTATCCCTATGTCGTATCCGGCCCCGATGCGGATCAGGCCAACAGAGTGTCGCCGCCCGCCAGTGCTGCCGGTTTCGCGAATGGCGCACGGTGGTGGAAAGGGGAAACGGAAGGGAAATATGTCGGAAGCGGGCTGGAAGTCCTGTCCGATTTCCCCGTACTGGCGGTGCGCCGTATGGCCTTCCCGACATATGCCTGCGCCGGGTTCGACTGCCTGGCAAACAAGGGGGCGCTAATGGTGACTTTGGCGGTTCCGGGCCTGGCGAATCCGGTCGATGTCGTCACGACGCATCTCAACAGCCGCCACGCATCCGGGGTAAGCAGCGACCGCTCGGACAAGGCCTATCAGATGCAGGTGGCTGCCTTGTCTGCGTTCGTTCGCAACGTCCACGATCCTCGCCACATGCTGATCGTTGCGGGCGATTTCAATGTCGGCCAAATAGCGCGCCGCCGTGCAGCACTGCTCACCGCCGCCGCGCACGACTGGTCACCGGGGCAGACGGTCGGCGATGCGTGGCACGGCAGTCTGGCGGCAGGCGCTGCCTTGCCGCCCGATGCGCAATTTTCGCTTCACCACGCCAAGGATTGGCAGTTCTACAGTGGAAGGGATGTCCGGTTCCGGGTGGCCGCCATAGAGGTGCCGTTCGGGCACGATAGACAGGGCCGGATGCTGTCCGATCATGTCGGTTATGTCGCGCGTTACAAGCTCGATGCCATGCGTTCGGCAAACAATGGACAAGGCGCGGCGCCTACCATGAGCGGGCCACCGAAAACGTGAGCGTTCTGGGTTGGATCGGCGTGAATTGCTGGGCATCCATGATGGAGAAGGGATTGCCGAAGGCGAAGCTGTCTCCCCGGATGTTGAGAGCGTTGTCGAGCCGCATCCCGACCGTCAGCCTGCCGCGCGAAACAACCGCGCCGCCGGTCAGGATGGCATAGTTGCCCATGGTGCGGTCGAGATATTCATCGAATGTGAGGCGGGCATGGCCAAAATAATTGGCCTGGGCCGAAAGACGGACATCCCACGCGCCAAGGGGGAGGCTGTATTGCATTGAGAAGCGTCCGCTCAGCCGGGGGGCTACCGGCAGACGGCGATCTTTGAGTTTGAGGCCGCCTTCGGTCTTTATCAGCTTGGCGTCGAGATAAGTAAGGCCTGCGGTGAGTTTGAGCCGATCCACCGGTTGCCATTCGCCGGACAGTTCAAGCCCGCGTATGCGGCCTTGCCCCGCATTACGGGTGGAAACGAGCCCGTTGGGCAGGAGATAATCCGACTGGATGTGATCCCAGGTGGTCAGAAACAGGCTCGCCGAAAGCGCGAAAGTGTTGCCATCGTTCGTGCGGCGATAACCGAGATCGAATGTGCCGAGTTCATCGGAATCGAAGCGCCGCGTGGCGTTGTCCCCTTCCGGCGTAAGGCCGCCGGGCCGGAGTGCGCGGGCATAGCGCAGATAGACGAGACTTCGCGCATCGGGATGCCAGGCGATGGCGGCACTGGGGGAAAACCCGACCTTGCTGATCCTGCTCGTCGCATGGGCAATTGCTTCGGCGGCTTCGTTTTCCTGCACGGTGCGAAACAGGCGCGCGCCGCCAGTCAGGCTGATACTGTCGGATAACGGCAATTCGAGTTCGCCGAACACGGCCATTTCGGCGATCCGGCGGTCGGTGGTGTCCACTGCAACCGTGTTGGCACCGTTCGCCATCGATGCTGCGCCTCTGCTCACCGTTTCCATGTAGGAAATGCCGGCGACCCACCGTCCGCTATTCGCGGAAGAGATGCGCAATTCGTTGTTCCATAGCGAGTAGCGGTTATCTTCGCTGAATTGCGATGGGCCTGACAGTCCGAACAGGTTCGATGCGTCGGTGGAATCGAGCTTGTAGGCAACATTCTGGGCGACATAGCTGGTTGTCGCCGAGAGATTGATCGCACCCAGCCTGCGCTGGATCGTCGCCGCGACGGATTTGAAATCGTTGTCGGTCGGCTCCGGAATGCGGGCATCGCGGCGGACGGTCGCCGTCGAATTGGTGACATATTGGCTATCGGCCACATTGACGTTCTGAAGGACGCCCGAGATGTCTATGGTCCAATCGGGATCGGGCTGCCAGCGAAGCGCCAGGCGCCCGCCTGCCGTATCGGCCGAATTGGAATTTCTGTTACGGCCGAGATTGTCGATCCATCCGGCCCGGTGATCGGCATAGCCGACCGCGCGCAGGGCCAACCGATCGTCGACGATCGGTAAATTGATGACAGCTTCGCCTCCGCCGCCGAGGCCACCGTATTGCATCGCTTCGCCCGCCACGCGGATATGGCCGCTGATTGCGGTCGCGTCCGGTTTGTGCGTCACCATATGATAGATGCCGCCAAGCGCCCCTGAACCGTAGAGTGGCCCTTGCGGCCCCTTGAGCACTTCAACCCGGTCCATGTCGACGAGGCGGATGTCGGGGTCCGGCGCATCGAATGTGAGGCGCGTATCGTCGAGCTGGACGGCAACGGTCGATTGGCTGGGGCCGTCGAATGGGCCGTCGGCCACACCGCGAATGAATTGCCGGTTGCGTCCCGGCCCCAGGTTCGTGAGAGCGAGCCCATCGACCGAACGCCCGATCAGTTCGGTGTTCGCCGAAACGTTGGCAAAGGCCTTGTCATCCATATCCACCACCGACAGCGACATGGGGATGCGATTGATGTCCTGTCGCCGTTTCTGGCCGGTGACGACGATTTCTTCCGCGATGGCGGGCGGCGGCGGGGATTGCCGGGCCGCGTGCGTTTGCTCATGCCGCTTGGGGCTTATGGGCGGTGCTGCCGCCGCACGTTCGATGCGATAGGATCGCGGGCCGCTTCTGTGCGCTGTCAGTCCGCTGTTGGCGAGCAGGCGGCGCAGCGCTTCCTCTGCGGTCATCCGTCCACGCACGCTCGGGCTGTGAATTGCGGGAAGAGCGGCGCTCCACCCAACTGAAATGCCGGTGGCTTGCGAAAACAGGACGAGCGACCAGTTGAGCGGCCCCGCGGGAATGTCGAACGAATACTGCTGGTTCTGCGCGAAAGCAGGTTCCGCAGGCAGGATTACGCTAGCGGCCCCCAGCAGCGCGGAGGCTATAGTGATCGCCGGTTTCCACGCACGCAATCGCCATGAGATCGGCGAGGTTGGCAAGCATTTGCGGACCCTCTTCAACGACCAGAACCCCCGAGAACACGCGCTGCCTGAGTGTGGAATCGACCTCGACCCTTTTTCCTGAATAGCGCGCAATATCGGCCGCTACGACCGGGAGCGGCGTATCGGCGTAGATGAGGCGCCCATGCCGCCAACTGCCGATATCGCCACGGGCAACGGGGCCTATAGTCTGCACCGGTTTTTCCGGATCGGCAATCAGTTGCTGTCCGGCGGAAAGCTGAACCGCCGTTGCCCGCGGATTGGCGATGCTGACATGGCCATCCGCGACAGCCACGGTCAGGATATCCCCCGTGCGGTTGATTTCAAATGTCGTACCGATATCCGACACTGTGTAATCGCCTGCTTTGATCGCGAGTGTGCGATTGGGATCGTGCGGAACGGCGAAATAGGCTTCCCCGCGCTCTAGTCGGAGATCGTTGGGATTGCCCGCCTTGGCAATCAATTGGGTGGAGGGGCCGAGATCTATGGCCGTGCCGCCCGCCAGCGTGACGAGCCGATGCTCTCCGGTGGCGGTGGTGTAAACGGTGTCGGGCGCCGTCTGCCAGAACATTGGGGCGGCAACGGCAACAGCAATGGCCGCTGCCACCGAACCCCCGATCCAGCGCCAGCGCATGCCCTGCTGCACCGGCTCGGCGACAACGGCAATCCGCTGCTGCAGTTGATCGGCATGCGACGCGTAAGCCCGTTCGATCAAGGCAATTTCGTCGATCACAGCCCGATGGTGCGGATTGGATTCCAGCCAGGCGGTATAGGCATTCCAGTCGGCATCTTCGCGTTCCATCGCCCGCTGCCAGCCCAACGCTTCCGCGATCAACTTGTCGTCGGGTTCTGGCTGCCCAATCATGGCGAAGGGATTCCCTGGATTGTCATATTATGCTCTTGGACGTCAGCGAGGGGTATTCACCTCAGTCGATCAATGCACGCCGAAGATACTTCATGGCAACAGCCATGTGTTTTTCAACGCCGCTTTTAGAAATGCCGAGTCGCGCGGCGACCTCGGTATGGCTCAAACCTTCGATCTTGTGCATCTCGAATGCGCGCCGGGCGCCTTCGGGCAGTGTTTCCAATGCTGCGGCCAGCCGGTCGACTTCCTCCTGCTGGAGCAGCCTGTCTTCGGCGTTCTGCTGATCGCGGTCCACGGCATCCGCGCACCCGGGATAATACTGCGTTCGTTCGTCGGACCAGACCCGATCACGGCGCATGCTGCGTTGGCGGGCGCGGGCATGGTCGACGACGAGATTCTGGGCCATGCGGAAAAGATAGGCACGCGCATTGGAAACGGGGCCGGTGGGCGATGTACGCAGTTTAACCCAAACTTCCTGCAGAACATCGAGAGCTTCTTCCTGATCGCCGGTACGCGCGATCAGAAAACGGAGCAGTTGATCCCGGCAATCGCGATATACCGATTCGAGACCGCTGAAGGGGCCGGAATCCGCTGCTCCATGCCGGCCAGGCATGCTGGCTTTGGGGAAATGGCGTTCCTTCACTTCCGCACGCTTTCGTTCATCTACCGATTACGGAGGCAGTGGTTAGCGCAATCAAAATGTACGTACCATCACCTGAATATTAAATTTTCCCAATGTTAGATAGGGCACCGCGTTTTAGTCCGCTTGTCATGAAAGGCCGTCAGAATAGGCCAATTTACCGACGGATGCGGGCCTGGAGGGCGCGTTTTTACACAACGATCCGGGCAGCTATTTGATTGTAGATATACTGCATTTTCATGAGCTTATTTCGGACGATAAGCGATTGTCGCCTTTCCTGTCATGCGGACCGGCAGATAGAGTCCATCGCCATAAGCGCGAATCGTGCCGATCCGATAATCGTCGATCCCGGCGTGCAGCACGAAATCGCCTTTGCGAACCGTACCGATTGCGGCTCTGATCTTGATCAGCAGGTCGTCCAGATCGCGGGAAAAGTTCTGGGTCAGTGACGAGGCGAGCGGCTCGGCGACGTTGGGATGACTGACCAGCTTCACCAGCAGATTGCCGCCAATGCCATTGGTCTTGCCGTCGACTTTGAGATCCTTGAACGCGATTTTCGCGGAGCCGGGTTCATTCACCGGAATGGCGGTGAGCCAGATCAATCCCTTGGTCTCCTCCCGGGAACTGCCGGTGGGCTTCGCGGCTAGCGTGACACCCACCGCGATGCGCCCTTCTTTCGCACCGTAAAGCTGGACCGCTTCGAACCGGGCTGTGACAGGGCCGATACCGGGCAGATCGAAGGGGCGTTGGGCGCGCCTGGCTAAGGCCCTGAGCAGAACCGGCTCAAGCTGGGCGTAATCCGCCCGGACGGGGCTGGTGAACTGCAGATTGTCCCCTGTCTTTGCCTTCACCAGATTGGGCAGCGGGGTGGGGGGCGGATCTTCCGGGCGATGGCCGACAAAGGTTTCCGTCGTCGCCTTGAGCGCGAGATTGAGATGGAGCTTGCCGTTCTCGAAGCCGTAGCTGTCATAGACCACCTGACGCGGCGCGATACGCATCCAGACAGGCGGATTCTTTTCGTTCAGCGATAACGTCGTGAAGCTGTCCCGCCAGACATCCGCCGCTTGTGTGCGCAGATCGACCTTGCGCAATTCCTGCGGGAGCGTTTGTTCCAGATTCCGGCGGATGGGGGCCAGCTTTCTATCGGCTTCGTCGGTGAATGTAATCCTCTGGCCGAGGAAATCGATCCCCGGCGGCGTGGTCCACCCGTAACTCAGGCGGACGGTTCCGACAGGCGTCCAGTCCGGTCGAATATCCAGTACGATATGCGCCTGGGCCATGGCCGAACCCGTGGCCGTTTCACCTTTCAATATTCCACCGATATCGCGTGCGGCAATCGTTGCGTTGATCGGAATATCGGCGACGATTTCCTTTCCTGCGCCATGCAGGCGAAGGGGGCCGCGGGTAACCTGGCCAATGATGGTGCAACTGATCGGTGGCGTCACTTTCAGCTTTTTGCCGAAAATCTTGACCTTTTGCGGTGGAACACAGCGGCTCGAATGTCGGTTTATCGACCATAGCTGCCGGGGCACCGCCTTTTCCAGCAATAGCGAGAGCGATTTGGGATCGGCTGCGATCGGTACGACGATGATCGAGGCATCCTGCACCGCCGGGGCACGGTCCGTGGCCCGTTCGGGCGGTTTGGCTGTTTTGTCGCCTGAGCAACTCCCCAGCAATACCGTTGCACTCGCTATGAAGCAGACACGCAGGCCCAACCGATGCATAAGCCCCCTTCGGCATTGAAATGCCTGAGGTTATTTCCCCTTCTGCGCTAAACGCATAACTGCACGGTCAGTTGCATCGAAGAAGCCATCGGGCCAATCTGATAGGCTGAAAATGGGGTGAGAAGGGGGATATGTTGCCTTTGAGTGAGATTAAAGGAAGGCCTGTAACTCACTCATAAAACGGCTGAATTGATCATGGTGCAGCCAGTGGCCTGCATTTTCGAATTCCACCAGCTTCGCGTTCTGAAAGAAATTGAGCCGGCCATCTTCCGCCGGGCTGGGGAAGAAGCTGTCCTTGCCCCAGAGCAGCAGAGTAGGACAAGCAATGGCCGACCAGAGCGACTGAATTTGCTCAGGCGTCAGATCGGAAAACGGCCAGACGTTGAGATAGGGATCGAATTTCCAACTGAAAGTGCCATCCTCATTACGGCTGGCGCCATGCACGGTCAGATGCCGGGCCTGTTCCTCCGTCAGATAGTCATTTTCCTCGATCATCCGGCGATAGGCGGCCTCGAGCGAGGGATAACGGCGCGGTGCCCGCGCGGCGGCATTGCGCTTCTTTTCGATCCATTCGCGGAAAAGGTCGGCCATCGGCAGGCGTTTGCGATCCAGCAGATCCTGCGGCGTTAGGCCGAGCCCTTCGATATTGACGTATTTGGCGACCTTTTCGGGATAGAGCCCGGCAAAGCGCGCCGTGATGTTGCCGCCCAGCGAATGGGCGACAATCGTCACCTTGTCATAACCGAGCGTGTGAACAAGCTGCGCAAAATCATAAACATAAGCGTTAAAGCTGTAATTCCCGTCAGCCGACCACTGGCTATCGCCATGGCCGCGCAGATCGGGGCAGATCACATGCCAATCGTCGCGCAATTCTTCCGCGACCCAATCCCAACTGCGGCAATGATCGCGTCCGCCATGCTGGAGGATGAGGGGAGGGGCATCCGGGTTGCCCCAGTCAACGTAATTGAGCTTGAGGCGTTGCGAGATGAAGCTGTTCGATGTCGGGCCGATGATTTTCACGCAGGGCAGCATGGCCCAGTTGCGGCCCGTCCGTCAATCCGGGCAAAGCTTTGCTTGGCATGGCCCTAGAAGGGGCAGGGTGGCAATCCGGCGCGCGGAACCCTATTTGCCGCCTTCGGAGGATTTCAATGGCGACTCACAAGACACGTATGCTGATTATCGGTTCGGGGCCTGCCGGCCTTTCGGCGGCCATCTATGGCGCGCGCGCCGGGATGGAACCGATTGTGGTGCAGGGGCTCCAGCCCGGCGGCCAGTTGACCATCACCACGGACGTGGAAAATTATCCGGGCTTCCGGGACGTGATCCAAGGTCCATGGCTGATGCAGGAAATGCAGGCCCAGGCCGAACATGTCGGCACCCGCATGCTGTGGGATACGATTGTCGAGGTCGACCTTGCCAGCGGCTCGCCGTTCCGCGCCATCGGCGATGGCGGCGATATCTATGAAGGCGATACGCTGGTGATCGCCACGGGCGCGCAGGCCAAGTGGCTGGGCGTGCCGGGCGAGCAGCAGTTTTCGGGCAAGGGCGTATCCGCCTGCGCCACCTGCGATGGGTTTTTCTATCGTGGCAAGAAAGTGGTGGTGATCGGCGGCGGCAACACCGCGGTGGAAGAAGCGCTCTACCTCACCAATCACAGCGACGATGTGACGCTGATCCACCGGCGCGACGAACTGCGCGCGGAAAAGATCCTGCAGGATCGCCTGTTCGCCAATCCGAAGATTTCGGTGCTGTGGAACAAGGCGGTGGAAAGCTTCCTTGGCGATCCGACGGGTATCGGGCTGACGGCGCTTTCGCTGCGCGATACGGTGACCGGCGAAATGAGCGAGTTCGCCACGCAGGGGGCTTTCGTCGCCATCGGCCATGCGCCGTCGACCGAACTGTTCCAGGGCAAGCTGCCGACGGACGATTCCGGCTATCTGATCGTCGAACCGGGCACGCCCAAGACGGAAATCCCCGGCGTGTTCGCCTGCGGCGATGTGATGGATCACACCTATCGCCAGGCGGTGACGGCGGCGGGAACGGGCTGCATGGCCGCGCTCGATGCCGAGCGTTTTCTGGCCGCGCTCGATTTCGCCCGTCAGGAAGCCGAACCGGCCGACGCCTGATCTGGGCGGGCCGCCTGCGCTGAAATCCGCGCCGCCGCCGGCCCTGTGGCTGGCGGCGGCGTAAGCGTATATTGTGCTGTCATAATCCGGGCCTATATGCCCGGCTTTCGCTGCGGCCAAAGGAGACGTGCGTGAGCAGGGTATTGGTGATTGGTGCTGGTGGTGTTGGTTCGGTCGCCGTGCATAAGATGGCGATGAACAAGGATATTTTCAGCGATATCCATCTCGCCAGCCGGACGAAGAGCAAGTGCGATGCGATTGCCGAATCGGTGAAACAGCGCACCGGCGTTGCCATCGCGACTTATGCCATCGATGCCGATGACGTGGCGGCCACCACAGCCCTGATCGCGCAGATCCAGCCCCGGCTCGTCGTCAATCTCGCCCTGCCGTATCAGGATCTCGCGATCATGGATGCGTGCCTGGCAACCGGCGTCGATTACATGGATACGGCCAATTACGAACCGCTGGACGAAGCGAAGTTCGAATACAAATGGCAGTGGGCCTATCAGGAACGGTTCAAGGAAAAGGGCATCATGGCCCTGCTGGGCAGCGGGTTCGATCCGGGCGTGACCAGCGTTTTCGCCATGTGGCTGAAGAAGCACAAGCTCAAGACCATCCGCACGCTCGATATCCTCGACTGCAACGGCGGCGATCATGGGCAGGCGTTCGCCACCAATTTCAACCCGGAAATCAACATCCGCGAAGTGACCGCGCCCGCGCGCCACTGGGAAAACGGTGCGTTCGTCGAAACCCCGGCGATGGCGAACAAGGTGGAATTCGACTTCGAAAGCGTCGGCTCGAAGAACATGTATCTCATGTATCATGAGGAACTGGAAAGCCTGGCCCGCTTCATCCCCGAGATGGAACGCGCGCGCTTCTGGATGACGTTCGGCGATGAATACATCAAGCACCTGACTGTGCTGCAGAACGTGGGCATGACCCGGATCGATCCGGTGATCTACAACGGGCAGGAAATCATCCCGTTGCAGTTCCTCAAGGCCGTTCTCCCCGAACCGGCGAGCCTCGGGCCGACGACCAAGGGCAAGACCAATATCGGCGATATCGCCACCGGCGAAGCGCTGGACGGCAGCGGCGAAAAGACGTTCTACATCAAAAATATCTGCGACCATGAAGATGCCTATGCCGAAACCGGCAACCAAGCGGTCAGCTACACCACCGGGGTTCCGGCGATGATTGGCGCGGCGATGATCCTGACCGGCGCATGGAAGGGAGAGGGCGTGTTCAACATCGAACAATTCGACCCCGATCCGTTCATGGACATGCTGAACGGGCATGGCCTGCCGTGGTCGGTGGAAGAACTGCCTGGCCCGGTGGCTTTCTGATCCAGCGATGAACTGGAATGTCCTGGCGCCGGTCGGTTTTCTGGCAGGGTCGAATCTGCTGATGAATCTGGCCTGGTACGGCCATCTCAAGGCGCCGTCGCGCGCGTTGTGGCTGGCCATACTGGTAAGCTGGGGCATCGCCTTCCTCGAGTATTGCCTCGCCGTTCCGGCCAACCGGATCGGCGCGCGGGTCTATTCGCTCGCCGAACTCAAGACCATTCAGGAAGTCATGTCGCTGATCGCCTTTCTGCTGGTGGCGTGGCTGCTGTTCGACCAGCGGCCGGGACCGAGCCAGATCGCAGGCTTCGCGTTGATCGCGGCCGGGGCGTTCTTCATTTTCAAATCGCCGTTCGGCTGATTGCTGGGCCGGTTGGCGATATTTCGGCAAAAGCGCTAGGAACAAATCATGGAAACCAGAGCCGGCGATCCGGGGGCCTTTGCCCGCTTCGATCTTTATCGTGTCGATAGTCCGTCTTTCGTGGTCGATGCGGCCCGGTTGCGTGACAACCTGCGCATCCTCGACGATATCCGCGAACGGTCCGGTGTAAAAATTCTCGGCGCGCTCAAAGCCTTTTCCATGTGGTCGGCCGCGCCGATCCTCGGTGAATATCTCGATGGGGTCTGCACTTCGGGCCTGTGGGAAGCGCTGCTCGCGGCGGAGCATTACGACGGCGAGATCGCCACGTACTGTGCTGCCTACAAACCGGAAGATCTGGACGAAATCTGCCGTTTGTCGGACCACGTGATCTTCAATTCTCCCATGCAGATCGAGCGTTTCGGCGATATCCTCCTGCGCGCCCGGGCGCGCGGGGAAGATTTCGATATCGGACTGCGGATCAATCCGATGCACGCAGAAGGCGAGGTGCCGCGCTACGATCCCTGCGCGCCGCATTCGCGGCTCGGTTTCCCGATCGACCAGTTGCAGTCTGAACATATCGAGCTGGTGGACGGGATTCACTTCCACACCCTGTGCGAACAGGATTTCGAGCCGCTCGCCCGCACATGGGATAAGGTGTTTGACCGTCTCGAACCGTATTTCGATCACCTCGAATGGCTGAATTTCGGCGGGGGCCATCATATCACCCGCGCCGATTATCAGCGGGAGGAACTGATCGAGTTCCTCAAGGATGTGCAGGACGATACCGGCTGCGCAGTCTATCTCGAACCGGGCGAAGCGGTGGCGCTGGATGCGGGCATTCTGGTGGGCACGATTCTGGATACGCATTGGAACGGGATGCCGCTGGCGATCACCGATATTTCCGCCACTTGCCATATGCCCGATGTGATCGAGGCACCGTATCGCCCGGCCATGCTGGGGGAAGAGCCACTGGAAGGCATCCAGATCGACGAAGGACAGGGCGGGGCTGTCCGCCTCGGTGGGCCTTCGTGCCTGGCGGGCGATGTGATCGGCGATTACCGTTTGCCCGTGCCGTGCGAGCCGGGACAACGCATCGCCTTTCTCGATCAGGCGCATTATTCGATGGTCAAGACAACCACTTTCAACGGGGTGCCTTTGCCCTCGATCTGGCTGTGGGATTCGGAGAGCGATTCGCTCGAACAGATCCGCAAATTCGGCTACGAAGACTTCCGCAATCGGCTGTCATAATCCCATGGTTTCTGCGGGGATGGCGGAATTTCGGCACTCCTGCAAAGCGGGGGAAAAGGCCGTTCATTTTCACTTGCAGTTCACGTTGGCTGGATTATAGCGAGCCCCCGCTGCCCCAAGGGGACTTCCAAACCGCAAGGCAGCTTCTTGTCTAACTAACCGTTATGGGGGTCCCTTGAGTTGTACATCTATCCTGATGCACCGGCTGTAGTCCGCGACCTCGCTCCGGACGAACCTGTTATCCTCAACCGCCCGCATGCTGCGGCGCGTGCTGGACGCTTCTTTGCCGAGAAGTTTCCGGGCAAGTCGCTCTATGCGGTGAAGGCCAATCCCTCGCCCGATCTGATCGAGATTCTGTGGGCGTCGGGCATCACCCATTTCGATGTCGCCTCGATTGCCGAAGTGCGCATGGTGCGCGGGCTGCTGCCCGAAGCGACGCTGTGCTTCATGCACCCGGTCAAGACGGCGAGCGCGATTCGCGAAGCCTATTTCGAACACGGCGTGCGCACGTTCAGCCTCGATACGCTGGACGAGTTGAACAAGATCGTCGAGGCGACGAAAGATGCGGATGGCGATGCCGCCACCGATCTGCGCCTGTGCGTGCGCCTGCGCGTGTCGTCCGACTATTCGGAGCTGAGCCTCGCTTCCAAGTTTGGAGTCGATCTGGCCGATGCCGCGCCGCTGCTTCAGGCAACGCGGCAGGTGGCCGATTGGCTGGGTGTGTGCTTCCATGTCGGCAGCCAGGCGATGACGCCGTTTGCTTATGTCCAGGCGCTGGACCGGGTGCGCGCGGCCATTGCCCAGGCA